>CALDNG010000392.1 GCA_937915285.1 uncultured Desulfomonile sp.
GAAGGCTCTCAAAAACATAGACATAGCCTTCCTACCCATGAATCTACCCTATACCATGACGCCGGAAATGGTCGCTGATGCAGCAAAGGCCTTCAAACCGAAAACGCTTTATCCGTATCACACTGGAGAAACGGACCTGAAAAAGCTTTCGGATCTCATGAAGGACTCTACCGGTACGGTGGTTGTCTTTAGAAAACTGAAATAACACGGATGAGTAGCGGCTACCTCAACCGGTCATTTATGGCCCTTCTGGCTGCGAGGTGGCCGCACATTCCATGCACCCCACCACCGGGGGGCATGGAGGATGAACAGATGTAAATTCCAGGCGCTGGAGTGGAATAGGCTCTCAGACGGCCTAACGGAAATACAAAAAGTTCCTCGAAGCTCTGGACCCCACCAACGATATCTCCACCTATGTAGTTGGGGTTGTAAGCTTCCATATCAAGTGGCGACATTGCATTCCTTGCAATGATGATATCTCTGAAACCCGGGGCGAATCTCTCAATCTGGGCCTCAATACGTCCGGTCATATCAACCGTGGATCCATTGGGGACATGGCAATACGCCCATGCGACATGTTTTCCCTCGGGCGCGCGACTCGGGTCGAAAAGTGTTGGCTGGGCCAGTAGAACAAAAGGCTTCTCAGGCGCCTTGCCTTCCCATACCAGGGATTCTGATTCGTTTATCTCACCAATAGTGGGACCTATATGAACGGTAGCCGCCTTGGAGCAATTAGCGTCATACCAGGGTATAGGTGAGCTAAGCGCCCAATCCAACTTGAATACTCCGGGACCATGCCGTTTAGACATCAGCTTTTTTCGGTAGTTGGCGCCAAACATGTCACCAGCTATGTCATGCAACTGCCTTGGGGTCACATCGAACAGGACGACTTTTGCGCTGGGCAAGTCGCTCATCGATTTGACAGGGCAACCCACTCTTATCTCGCCACCCATGGACTTCAGCAGTAATGAAAGGGCCCTGGCAATGGATTGTGATCCTCCCTGGGCAATGGGCCAACCGACCGCGTGGCCAAGTAGCGACATCATTACGCCGAAGGCGGCGCTAGACGGTCTTGTCAAAGGCAGAATGGAATGGGCTGAGTTCCCGGCAAACAGGGCTCGGGCCCGGATCCCGCTGAAACGCCTCATTGCAAGCCCCATGGCCGAACTCACTGCTAGCGGACCGAACCTCAAAAGAGCCAAGATGTGGCGTGGTGGGCCAAGAGGCTTGAGCAACTCATAGACCAGGTCCTTCCATGCCTTCAGAAGCGGACTTATCATCTCCGTGTAAGCGCCTGAGTCGTGCCCCAGACCGTCCGCTGTCCTTTTCAATGAGCGACGCATCAATACCGCTTCCTCACCATCCAGAGGATGGGCCAGCGGTATCTCGGGATGAATCCATGTGAGCCCGTGAGACTTGAGGTCGAGTGACCTGAAGAATGGCGAGGCCAAACCAAGTGGATGAATGGCGGCGCAGACATCATGACGAAAACCGGGAAGGGTTAGTTCCTTGGTCCTGATCCCGCCGCCGATGGTGTCACTGGCCTCAACGACCAACACCGACCTGCCGGCTGAGGCTATGGTTATGGCCGCAGCAAGACCATTGGGGCCTGAGCCCACTACCACTGCGTCATATTTCTCAAAAGGATTGTTCTTGCAGCCTGTCATTTCAGCCCTACCGAATCATGAAAACCATCTGCCAGGTTCACGGATCAAGGTGATAATCTGTGAATTATACATAACATTCTGAGCTTGTCCCCATTGAAAGCTTGAGTCCACGCATTTTGCGTCATAGCTTATATCCGCAGGGACCCCGAGATAAGCCGCCAGTGATCCCAGCACATGTTTCCATATCCGAACCTGCATCCTGGAGCCGGCCAGACGGAACGCAGCCTCAAATACAGGGTCTCCCGCCCGAGCTAGTCCGTATATCTGGGCGATGGTATGACCATTCTCCCTGTATGCGCTGAAACTGACCCACCCCGATTCCGGATGGCCCTGAGGGGTTACGAAAGTAAATGATCTTTCGTCAGAATACATCACCACAACGCCGGTCGATACCGGCCCCCCCGGCGTCATTGAATCAATCAGCACAATCTCCCCAGCCGAAATGCCGGCAGGAGACGGGTAGAACTTGTTAGACAAAGGCTGGAAGGCAGGGAAATTTTCCTTCATCGCCTTGACAGCGTCCTCAGGTGATGTGTCAGGGGAATCAATGCGTAACCTGTACGTCTTTTGCCAAAGGGCGCCGAATCCGTTGACAGGTCCAACCGCTCGTCTGCCGGTTACATTTAGCTTCCTGGCCTCATCCGGAACTATCCACTTTATGTATAGCTCATCAGCCGGTGTTGCCCAGGCCGCAATGTTGTGAATATCTTTCAACGCAGTTTCCAAAGCCCCAGTATCTTCATTCAGGACGGTTGACTGAGTGTTAGAATGCCCAGAATGTCGATCTGCCTGAGTCCGATCAATGTTTAAGGTGATCTGGTCAAGCTCTGTTAGTCTGAAGATGTTCACAAGGTCTTCATTAAGACCTTTTACGCAAACTTTTATGTCTCTTTTCCTCAGGTGGATGATCATTTTAAGGAGCATTGCCGCCCCCAGACCATTAATCTCAGTCAGCCTTGAGAAATCAAGAATCGTATCCCCCTTCCTGGAGGACATTGATTGGTCGATCAGAGTGACATAGGGAATCTCGTTCTGGTCCATCAAGGATTTCGGCATTTCGACGGCAAAGGCGCCACCGGGCGCCGGTCTGGCCGAAAGGGTTAGCCCACGGGTTTCATGATGACCGGAGTGACTTGCCATGTTCAGGATGGAGGTTTCATCGCCGGGCTCATCAGTTTCAATTTCAGCAAGCCTGTCCCTGACTGTCACAAGCCTGTTGGTGAATCCGGGCATGAGCCATAGACCGGCCCTGACTATTGGGTTGGATGACATCTTATCCAGGAAGGCAAGCTGCGAGGCGCGTCCCACCAGGGCCTGGGCGTAGGTGGGGTAAGCGTGAGTAACGAATTGCCCTCGGTAAAGTGGCTTTCCAAGAGACCTCAACATCTGGGCCTCATGTATTACCTCTCCGGCGGCCTCCCCCAGGATGTGAACACCCACTAGACGCCCACGTCCATCACATAGGAACTTCGCTCCCCCAACATTTGTCCCGTCTATCAGGGCACGCCTCATGTTGGAATAATCAAAACGATAGACCTGGAGTTTATGACCGTATTTCTGATGGGCCTGCTCTTCGGTAAGTCCGAAGAAAGCCAGTGGCGGGTCGGTAAATATGATGCTGATGTTATTGTCGTAGTTTACATTTAGTTTTATCGGGGAAAACATGTTGCCGGCAGCGGTCATTCCCTGATACTCGGCCATCGACGCTAGTTGATACGGGCCAACTATATCACCTGCAGCATAAATATTCGGGGATGTTGTCCGAAGTTTTCGGTCTGCGCTAATACCCCTTCCGTCAAACTTTACACCTGCCTTGTCGAGGCATAAGCCATCATGGTCGGGCCTCCTTCCAATTGCCACCAGAACCCTCTGGCCGGATACACTTGCCGTGACACCATTGCCTAACTGGTAATCCACAAGCGTCTGGCCTTCCTGAGTGCGCACCCCTATCGCCTTGGCGCCGGATATTATCTCGATGCCATCCTTTCTCAGGATGCCCAACAAGCTGTTCACCATTTCCCGGTCAGCCATCGGTAAGAGCCTGGCAGACATTTCGATGACAACCACCCGGACCCCGATCCTGCCCAGAGCAGAGGCGTATTCCAATCCATCAACCCCGCCTCCCAGTATGACCAGGGAGTCAGGGAGACGATCAAGCTCGTAAAGGTTTTCATTCGTGAGATAATCCACCTCCGAAAGACCCGGTATCGGAGGTATCACGGGACGGGTCCCAGTGCAGACCATGAAATTCTCTGCAGATAATGTTTTTCCGTCTAGGTCTATATGGTGATTATCCAGGAAAGAAGCATTCCCCATGAGAACACTCACACCTATGCTCTCAAAAGTCTCAGGTAAATCCTTCTCGTAGGCCTTCTGGACTATCGACCTGACGTGATCCATTATCCTGGATTTGTCCAGAGAATGGTCCTGGTCGTTCAACAGACCTAATTCCCGGAGATGACCGATATCCCTGGCCAAATGCCCAAGCCTGACCAGAGCCTTGCTCGGTATGCATGTCAGGTTCGTGCAATTGCCACCCACCTTCCTCTTTTCAACAATTGCCACCCGCTTGCCAATTCCATTCGCAGTAACAGCCGAAACAAATCCGGCTATGCCCGCGCCAATAACTATCAAATCATAATCGTATACAGTCGGCATACATATTCTCCAGCCTTAACAATCAGCAGTCGAAGTAAACAAGTAAAAGGTTATGCTTTTCCGGTATAAAGTTTAAAACTATTTAATGAAACTAT
>CALDNG010000393.1 GCA_937915285.1 uncultured Desulfomonile sp.
CCAGCACATTCGCCCACCCCAGGTGAAGATTAACGTTTGCTATTTCGCGAGTTTCCCTCTGCTGAGATATACTGAGCGCCTCATCCAGAAGACCGGCTTCCAAAGCCTCCCTGGCCTGTCGAAGTGTTGTATCGAAAGTCATGTCTTCCACCCGTTACAAAAAAAGCTATGCGTGCTAACAATCTCTCCAATTTACGCAACACACTGATCACCCGCAAATGGCAAAAGGCACAATCCCCTTTAATCAGGTCAACAGTTATTACGAATTTTCGTCATTTGCTTCGCTAAATACTAGTTTTCTGAGGATTGGGCTGAAGAACCATTCCGTCTTCTTGAAATAGTATTCCACTTTGTTTTTAGATCTTGAGAGCTGCCACACATGGAGAATTAACATGTTGCCTCGGTTTCGATCCTGATCATGATTTTTTTATTTGTCGTTTAATCGGTTGTTGGTTGTATTAACCAACAGTAAATTCATGTGTATTTTCAGTTCGTCTGTTTGAGAATATGTTCCTTTGTCAATGAGACAAGCCTTTGGAGTTCGGATCTGAGGGTTGCTGGATCCAGGGCTTCGCGCCTCATACCGGCGTGGTTGATATCATTCCTCAATTTCATTACCGGGCTGAATATTTCCAGGAGTTCCTGTTTTTGTTTGAAAACCACCAGGGGCAAACTGTCCAACATTGCAGTGGTTTCGGTACCACCATGCAAAGTGACGTTTCTGTTCCAAACATTAACATCCTTTCCAATGCAATCTTCCATTCGTTCGCGCATTCCAAAGTCATGTGGGTCAATTTTGAAACCTTGACAGACGTAGCCGATCAAGAATTCCCTTAAAATGGTAAAACCCTGCTGAATAAGGTTATGTTCCAAGCACCACTCGACAGCCCTAAGACCGTCATGAACGGGATTTCCAGAGAAACATTCGAGTCTATCGTCAAGATGCTCGAGCAGAGGCAATAGGGCAGGTTCAGAGCATACCTGAATGCCACGACGAATTTCCTCTTTTAGTCCGGCAATACTTTGCGGCAGGTTTTGGCCTCGGCAGGTGTAAACCTCTTCACTAAAAGACTTAACACGAGCTGCGATATTTTTCATTGAATCGGCGTTCGCGTCTGGCCTTCGAACTATTTTCTTTATTTTTCTTGATTTCTCGCTAGCCACTTCATAAACCAACTTGCCGTCTCCGGATTCCAAGAACCTTTCAATTGCTGTCGCCCAATCCAGCAGTTCATCAAAAGCTGACAAGTCAAAAACAGGAATAATCCTGTCAGATACTGGCATTCTTTGAACTTCCGACAGATTGCCGAGAGATTCCATGGCGCCGTAGTAAATTCCGCTAAGCGAGACATTCCGGACCACTTTAGCGTAATTCAAGATAACCATTACAAGCATGGGAATTGATCTAAAGGAGTGGGTGATATCAAAAACAATTTCGTCATATTGTCGCAACTGAGAAAAAATGAGGTTAAAGATAGACCATATTTCTTCGATCGTCTTACCTTCAGGGATCCTGATGTTTTCAATTGATGGTTTTAAACAAAGGGCTTTTAGTCGTGACCTTAATCCTTGTTGGACTTTTATTTGTCCGGTTTCCCGATCAATCTGGCCGTCGTCCAGCCAATTTCGTTTTTCAGCGTCCTCTGTGGTAAAAATCAGGATTCTATCGTTTTCATCCCAGTCGGCGCAATTCATCCTAATGGTGGCTTCCTGGATGAACCGTGTCTGACATGTCAAATCCGATTCCGGATGTTTGTATGAGCATTCGACATAATCGGTGGTTCCAAGAATCGATATGAACACCTTTGCCATATTATTCTCCGTATTTTCTGAACATGACGTGTTTGAAAGTGTGGGTAAGCGAGATATGGCCACCATCCAGAATGGACTCTTGGGCAATACGGGCTGTTGTGGAATATACCGGCGCCAGGTTTTGGCTTAGAGCCAAATTAACCATCAGGTAACAGGCTCCAAAATCTCCCTGTATGAGGACATAATCCCCGGAAACAGCATTTTCGGACAACCATTTCTCAACAGGTCTCAGATAATCTTTTATTGAGCTCATTTCCGGCGGAATATTAGACCATATATTCTGTAGATCCGGAGGAAGCGGCTCAATACGATCAACTCCCAAGGATTCGTATGCGTCTTTTGCCTGAAGTTCAGTCACTGTGTGATTGAACAGCAGGATCAGTTTATGAGTCATAGGTTAATCTTCGTCATACTAAGCTAAATTGAATTAATACGACTCCAACGTATGCACGATGGAGCCGCAGTATTGACTCTAGGCCGGCTCTATCTTGACTATCTTGAAAGAGCTGTTGACCGTAACATTGGCTTTGGCTATCTTTTTCTTTTGAATTACTGATTTCACCATGGAGTCTGGCAGGAGATCCCTACCGGCCGAATAAGCTTTTTTGGTTCCAAGCGTCGCAATTATTTGCTGCCGCCCTGGATCCCACGAAATGACAGCGCCGCTCCAAACATCTTCAGTCGGTGTTGGGGGGGCTTTTTTCTCAACTGTGGGCTTTGGCCGTTGAGATTGATCTTTTTCCTTTGGTCTAGAGGACATGAAGCTGTCTGTGAACCTGGCCTCGAGATTTGCCAATTCCGTTTCGTGTTCCGCAGATGGCTTAAACAATTCAACCCATCCGAATGGTTGGAGGGCCTGCTTTTGGACCCCCTTGTCGTGAGGAGAAGCTAGCCATAATGTAGTAGCCGCTTTTTCGTAAGTGGACTGCTGGCCTTTTCCTTTCATGATCTTAATGCTTCTCAGACCTGCGATCGTCATAGATTCCGCCCCTGAATGCCTTCCGACCCTTAGTAACAGGGCATCTTCAGGAACCTTTGGCGATTGTGGGATATTGATTGACTGCAAGATCTTATCCTCAAGATTCTTTTCAGTATGGAAAAATTTTCGAATGCTTTGAAACAAGGTTTTGGCGTCAACAGGTCGCTCAATTTTTGCTTTTTCAAGCGGCTGTTCTATTGTGATTGTCCCTGTGAAGATTGCCCCGGGCGGAATAACTTCAAGAATTTGATACGGGCCTTTCGGTTCATACTGGGATCGCCTTTTCTTTTCGTTCACTGCGTAGACTACCTTCGAGTTTACAGGACCGACAGGCATGAAATCGGAAACCTTAAGAAGTCGGAAAGGATCGGTGTCAAACGATCCCTGCATCAATTCACACTCTAACTGTTGAGATTTTCTGGAATCCTGGGGTCTTGCCGATTCCGCAAGGTGATTGAGATAGGCTGTGCGCAGAGAACCTTTAATAGCGGACCCTGGAATGTAGGGCCTGTCTGTGGTCAGTAGAAACGATGTTCTACCGATCATGAACTTGTTGAGTTCATTTTTGAGAACACGTTCGTTGTTTAAAGGCAAACCAAGAGTTTTCCCGTAATGCTTTACGAGTCCGGGACATACACCGATTCTGCGTCCATCAGGGCGTAATTTGCTGATGAACCTGTAAATCTTGATAATGGAACCTATAGACCCTTCCTTGCAAATGTTTGAAAACTCCAGTCTGTCCTTTGCGCTGAGGTTTTGGATGAAAGATTCCGAATCAAAAACCGTCATTGTTTCGGAGGTTTCATCAATTACGAAATTCATCGGTTCATAGACTTCATCGCAGCCGATGTGAACCGGTGAAACAGTTTTGATACAGAAAGAAAAAACCTGTTTTTGGTAATTTGATTGGTGGATGGACGGGACGTTCGAATTTTTGCTATGGTCTTTCATTATGAATGTTGGCTCTTTCATTTGGGAGCCTCCAGCTTGAACGGAATTGTTATTGAATATCCTTGAGTTACAGTTTGAGGCATGATTTTGGACACGCCTGTTACTGCGGAGCCGAAAAAGTACTTATGTAAGTCATCGGAATTCTTTGGAAGGAAAACGGCGCCGTCATCGGCCATAATGACCGGATTCTTGAATGGATTGGTTGACTGCGCCAAAGAGTTTCCGTGCTTTCCAAACCTTGCAAACGGCATGAAAAAAGCTTCGGAGTAAGAACCACGCTCCGGGACACATGGTCCGAGACAGTAAACAGCATTCACATCGCCATTTTGAGCTCGGTGTATCTCAGTGTAATCAGTAACAGTGAAACGCCCAATACCTATTGAGGCGTCCTTGCCGTAACCGAAGTTCCCGATGCGGGTCAGGCCGTCAACCACATTGTTAATATTGGTGTGGATCTCATCCAGAAGGGCAAAGATAACCAGGCAAATGTTTCCATTATAGAAAGTAATTTCCTGAGAATACGGGGCAAAAGCTCCGGTTCCGGTGGTGTTGGTCAATCTATTTATTGTGTTGTGCGGTTGGGGATGATGTGATACCAAAAATTTCCCTTCTTTACTTGAATGAGCGGATATTGACCTGCCGACTTTGTCATTAGCAAATTTTGCTGCTAGTTCACCATCAGAAATGCAAGTTTCACCCGAGGTTGAAACTTTTAGATCAGGACCTGAGAGCATCCATTTTTGTTTCTTGCGCTCCTTTCTGAGAGCGACTTTAGTATAAGAATCGCCTGCGTTATCCTTCCATAGGTAGTGACTTGGAAGATCTGGTTTTTTGAGCGCATACCATTTCTGAGTCGATTGTTCAGAGGCTGCGGGAAAGGCGCTTGAGAAAATGACAAAAGGGGTTTGTTCGTATACCTCTAGACATTGCTCCAAGTCGCTGTCGACCAATGCGGAATCCTGAGCGACTTCCCAACAGAACTGCCCAAAGATGGTATCGCCTTTCAAACTAGTCCCGAAACCACTCAGCGGACGAATGGTTATGGCGTAAAGTTTCATGGCGTAACCCCTATTTTTGAAATAGATTCAGGTTGTTGAACTTCTCTTTAATAATTTCATCTGTGAATTCAAACTTGATCCTGCCATAACCACGCGAACCAGATCCGCCGAGAGCATCGGATTCCAACAATTTGAGCCCTGTAAGCAGATAATCCAGGAGATCCTCGTCACCTTCCATCTGTTTAAGAGAAACTGAGAAGTCGAATTTTGAGTCAGCAGGGACTCGTTCGGTAAATCTTGGGTTCAGAGCTGTGCCGGATAGTCTGTTTATTGAGTTTTCCGACTTGACTTCCGTCATTGGT
>CALDNG010000394.1 GCA_937915285.1 uncultured Desulfomonile sp.
AAAGCTTCTGCGTGCCATCTTCGGCGAGAAAGCCGGAGATGTCCGAGATTCTTCTCTGCGGGTTCCTCCAGGTGTGGAAGGCACCATAATTGATGCCCGGATATTCTCACGTAAAGGCACGGATAAGGATAGTCGAACCATTTCCATAGAGAACGAAGAAATTGCTAAACTCTCCAAGGACAAAGACGATGAGCTGAGGATTGTGGAGGAAGGCGCCAGAGAGAGAATACGCAATATGCTTGTTGGCAAGGAAGTGGCGGCAAATCTGGTTGATCCCGAAACCGGCGCCGTTTACATCAGAAAGAAAGAAACCATAACCGCTCAGTTAATAGATTCACTCCAGTTGGAGATTCTCAGGAATGTTTCACTGACAAGCTCCGACGCGGCTACCGAAGATGAAGTGGTAAGAATACTGGAGCGGCTGAGTGACCAGAAGCATTTCTGGAAAATGCATTTCGATGAGAAAATCAGCCGACTGAAAAAAGGGGACGAATTACCTCCCGGCGTTATCAAGCTTGTGAAGGTTTACATTGCTATCAAGCGCAAGCTCTCCGTGGGAGACAAGATGGCTGGTCGTCACGGTAATAAAGGGGTGCTTTCGAGGATCCTACCCGAAGAGGACATGCCGTATTTCGATGACGGAACCCCGGTTGAGATCGTGTTGAACCCATTGGGTGTTCCTTCACGTATGAACGTGGGGCAGATTTTGGAAACCCATCTGGGGTGGGCGGCAAGAGGCTTGGGAGAATCTCTCAACCGCATGATCGAGGAAAATTTCTCCACAGAGAAACTCAGACAGCGTTTGCTCTCTATCTTTGATTCGAAGGAACCTGAGAGGAGAGAAAAGGTTCGCGCTATCATTAATGAGATGGATGAAGTCCAGATACGAAAATTCTCGATGGAACTTTCGCAGGGCGTTTCCATTGCCACTCCGGTTTTCGATGGCGCCAGGGAAAATGAAATCAAGGACCTCCTGGCCAGCGCCGGGCTCCCGACCAGTGGTCAGACGCAACTCTATGATGGTCGGACCGGAGAGCCCTTTGACACAAGGGTCACCGTAGGCATCATCTATATGCTGAAGTTGCACCACCTTGTCGATGACAAAATACACGCAAGGGCCATAGGCCCATACTCTCTGGTTACGCAGCAACCACTAGGTGGTAAAGCTCAGTTCGGTGGTCAGCGTCTCGGAGAAATGGAAGTCTGGGCCATGGAGTCCTACGGAGCCGCATACTCTTTGCAGGAGTTCCTGACGGTTAAGTCCGACGATGTTACTGGTCGAACCAGGATGTACGAGAGCATCGTTAAAGGCACCAACATCCTTGAACCAGGACTGCCGGAGTCATTCAACGTCCTCGTGAAAGAAATCAAATCACTGGGACTGGAAGTAGAGTTGCTGGAAAGCGAGCCTCTAGCCGCAGTTCATTAGTGTCCGATTGTTACAAATTGAGCTGCGCCAGAGTGAGTCGCCCATTTTATAGACGGTTGGGAACTTGTTTCTTGAACCTAAAATCCCTCGGACGACTTGAATAACGGTCGTTAACCCCTATATCAGGAGGGAAGCATGGAAGAAGTTTATTACAGTTTTTTTGAAAAACCCAAAGATCCGCTTAACTTTAATGCTGTAAAAATATCATTGGCATCTCCCGAAAAAATTAGGTCCTGGTCTCATGGTGAGGTAAAAAAGCCCGAAACAATCAATTACAGGACTTTTAAACCGGAGCGTGATGGCCTTTTCTGCGCTAAAATATTTGGTCCTGTCAAAGACTTTGAATGTAACTGCGGCAAGTATAAACGCATGAAACACAGGGGGACCATCTGTGAAAAATGCGGGGTTGAAGTCATTCAGTCCAAGGTTCGGCGAGAACGCATGGGACATATCGAACTGGCCACGCCCGTGGCTCATATATGGTTCCTGAAAAGCCTGCCCAGCCGTATCGGTACACTGGTAGACCTAACACTCAAGGAAGTTGAAAGAGTTCTTTATTTCGAATCCTTCCTCGTTATCTCAAAAGGAAACACGGATCTTGAACCAGGCACTCTGATCAATGAAGAAAAGTACCGTCAGGTCCTTGATGATTATTCTTCGGACATCGGCGATTTTGAGGCTCTTATGGGTGGAGAGGCCGTGAGGGTTACCCTCGAGCGCCTCGACCTGGTGTCAGAGAGTGTAAGGCTCCGTGAGGAGATGAAAGATTCGGCCTCTGAGGCTAAGAGGAAGAAACTGGCCAAGAGACTCCGTGTCCTGGAATCGCTCAAAGGGATTGAACCTGACATTCTGGTAAAGGAACTTGCGACCATTTATGAAAGCATGGACCCGGACGGAGAAAAAGGGCGTTTCCTTTTTGAATTACTCCAGGCAGCACGTGAAATCCAGGTAAAATGGCATGAGACTGAGAGTTGGGAAATCCGCAAACAGCTCGCCTTTGTTGAGATCAATAATATAATTGATAGATTGACCCGGTCCAGAGTCATAGCTCCCGAGCATCTCGGAAAGTTCAGGCAATGGCAAAACCCTGCATGGATGATCCTTACAACCGTGCCGGTCATACCACCTGACCTCCGTCCACTCGTGCCACTGGATGGTGGCCGTTTCGCCACTTCAGACCTAAACGACCTCTACAGAAGGGTCATCAACAGAAATAACAGACTGAAACGGCTCAAAGAACTAAATGCGCCCGAAATCATTCTTCGCAACGAGAAGAGAATGCTTCAGGAGGCTGTCGACGTTCTATTTGATAACGGGAGAAGAGGTAGGGTAATAACAGGCCCAAACAAGCGTCCTCTAAAATCCCTCTCCGATATGCTCAAAGGCAAACAGGGCCGCTTCAGACAGAACCTTTTGGGAAAACGTGTCGATTACTCCGGCCGTTCCGTCATCGTCGTAGGCCCGGACCTCAGATTGCATCAGTGTGGTCTACCCAAAAGAATGGCCCTGGAGTTGTTCAAGCCTTTTATTTACAACAAGCTCGAAGAGCGCGGTTACGTCACCACCATCAAGAGCGCCAAAAAGCTGGTTGAGAAGGAAACTCCCGAGGTATGGGACATTCTTGAGGACGTGGTCAAGGAATATCCCGTGTTGCTCAACAGGGCCCCGACCCTGCACCGATTGGGAATACAGGCCTTCGAGCCAATACTGGTTGAAGGAAAGGCCATTCAGCTCCATCCTCTGGTCTGCACTGCATTTAACGCAGACTTTGATGGCGACCAGATGGCGGTTCATATTCCTCTTTCCATTGAAGCACAGGTCGAGGCGAGAGTGCTCATGATGAGCACAAACAATATCCTTTCACCTGCGCACGGAAAGCCTATCATCGTACCAACACAGGATATCGTTCTCGGTCTCTACTATCTCACTCGGGAAACCGTCGACCCCGAGCTTGATAAGGAGCCTCGCAAGTTTTCCGATTCGTCCGAGGTTAGAATTGCCTACGATTCCGGGGTTGTGGATCTGCACGAGAGGATTCTCCTTCGGGAAAATAATGACATGATCCAGACAACAGTGGGTAGGATCATATTAAGAGACATAGTGCCCGAAGAAATTCCCTTCTCTTCCATCAACAAGGTTATGAAAAAGAAGGAACTCGCAAACCTCATTGACGAGGCCTACAGGAAATGCGGGGACAAGAAAACGGTCATACTTGCCGACCAACTCAAGGATCTCGGGTACCAGTTTGCCACAAAAGCAGGCATTTCCATCTGTGTCGATGACATGCGCATTCCTGATTCCAAGAAGGATATAATCGACAAGGCCAGAAGTGAAGTCCTGGAAATTCAGAATCAGTACAAAGAGGGTCTGATCACTGATGGAGAGCGCTACAACAAGGTTATCGACATTTGGGCCAGGGCCAACGAGGACATTTCTGAGAGAATGATGAGCGGTCTGCGCTCCATGACCATAACGCTTCAGGACGGCTCAGAGAAGAAGGTTGAGAGTTTCAATCCCATCTATATGATGGCGGACTCTGGAGCCCGAGGAAGCACTCAGCAGATCAGACAGTTGGCGGGAATGCGCGGACTGATGGCCAAACCGACCGGAGAAATTATTGAAACTCCCATCGAGGCCAACTTCCGTGAGGGACTTACGGTTCTCCAATACTTCATTTCTACTCACGGCGCTAGAAAAGGTCTTGCTGACACAGCCCTCAAGACGGCCAACTCCGGTTACCTGACACGTAGGCTTGTGGATGTGGCCCAGGACGCCATCATTCA
>CALDNG010000395.1 GCA_937915285.1 uncultured Desulfomonile sp.
AGATATCAATTGGGATGGCGCATGGGAATGTCAATGTGCTTCAGGTAGAGGCCAAGGACACTCCGATGCCGGAAAATGCTCCTGAATTGAGAGGCCTGGATTACCTGGCTCTCGGGCATTGGCATTCCAGCGTTCTTTTCGGCAAGGGGGAAGTCCGTAGAATGGCCTACTCGGGAACGCACGAGCAGGGCTCATTCCGGGAGTCCGGCGGAGGTAACGCTCTACTGGTAGAAATAGCAGATCGTCACGCCACCCCGGTTATAACCACCCTTCGGACTGGCGGGCTCCGATGGAATAGCGCCAGCCATGAGATGGGCGCAGAGGAAGATCTGAATGATTTGAGCCGTAAAATGGCCGCAATCGAGGCCCCCGAAAAGACAATACTAGAATTGACGCTGAACGGATTCCTGTTTCCCAACACCATGGATGAGCTGGATCGATTATCGATAGACTGGAGAAAAAGGTTCCTGGCATTTAACATGGATGTTTCAGGCATGCGGCCATCCCCACGCAATGACGAATGGCTGAATTTGCTACCAAGGGGAATTGTGCGTGACACTGCTTCAGACCTCATAGGGATGGCTCAGGGTGAAACACGGGAATCCCTTGTCGCTATCGAAGCGTTGATGGAGCTTTACAAAATTTCTCATGAGGTCCCCAAATGATATTGAAATCTGTAACCCTGGAATCCTGGAGATGTTTCAACCGACTGGAACTAACCGGTTTTGATCCGTGGCTGAATATAGTTCACGCGCCGAACGGGTCGGGAAAATCATCTCTCTTTGAGGCGATACGAAACGGTTTTCTGTTGAATCACGATTCCGCCAGGGGCGAGATCAAATCGGTTGTTCCGTGGGGAGCAATGCTTGGGCCTTATGTAGAAATCGACTTCAGCGACGCAGGCGTCGACTACAGGTTGAAGAAGAAGTTCCTCGTAGACAAAAAATCCGAATTAATGGCAAAAAAAGGTTTGAATTTCGCCAAGATATCCGAGAGCAAGCATGCCGATGAGGCCATTCTCAACATACTCGACAAGGCTCTGGACACCGGCAAGAAGGAAAAGTGGCTTTTGTCAAAAATCCTGCTGGCGCACCAGGGTAGAATCGAGATAGATAGCCTTTCGGACGATCTCCAGAGAAACATTCGAACAGTGTTAAGCGCCCAGGTTGGTGGGACCGGTGTTTACGAAGAAATGATCCAGACGCGCTACCTAAAATATTTCACACCCACCGGAAGAGAAAAATCCGGGTCAGGGGCACATCCAGAGTTGAGTCGCCTTAAAAATGAAATTGATCAGGCGCAACGGGATCTGGACATTGCCAGGCTTGACCTTGAAACATTTGAAAGACTTTCTACCAGCGTCACCGAACTCAACGGCAGGATCAATATCTCACTGAATCACGTCAAAGAACTGGAAGCCAACCAGCAAGACCTCGAAGATAAAAAGAAAAAATACGATGAATTGTTTCGAAATAAACAAACGTGTGAACTCGAAATACGTAATGAGGAATTGTCGTTCAAAAACCTGGACGTGACAATCAAGGATATTGACAGGTATTCGAGGCTAAACGCTGAGACTGGGGGCTTAATAAAGGAACTAGAGGATAAGCTTCCCGAAAAACAGGCAGAGCTTGAGCAGGCCATGGGCAAGCATGACATACTCAGCCAGCAGGTGGCCATGCTCAAATCTCGGGAAGAAGTATTGTCCAGACAAAGGAACGTTATTCAGGCGGCCCGTGATTATGTCAGGATTGCCGGAAACCTTAATGACCTCCAGGCCAGAAAGGTCCAGACAGAAGGGCTGAGAAGGGAAATTCAGTCTCTCAAGTTGGCAAAATCGGCCCTAAATGCGCCTGACAGAGAGACTCTCCGCAAGATTAAAGAACTTCACGCAGGAGTAACGGACATCAGCAGGAAACTGGAGATGTCACTGTTGCGCCTGGAGCTGATCCCGGAAAAAGCCATGACAGTTGAGGTCACCTCGGATGGTCAGAATCGTGTCGAGAACCTTACCCCAGGACTCCCGGTAGGCTTCTCTGGAGCTGGATCCATATCAGCAAGGATACCGGGTGTCATGGCGATGAAGGTGTCGGGACCTGAAATTTCGGTTGAACGGGAAAAAGCCGATCTGCAAGAATTCAAGGCTCTATTGGAAGAGGCTTCGGCTCCATTCTCAGACGCCAGTGTCACGGCTTTGGAACAAGCATATGAATCATCAGTTTCCATTGACGCGAAAATCCAGGAACTGACCCGTGACATGACCCGAATTCTTGATAAGTATGACTATGAATCCATGTTAAAGGAAATGGAAAGCCTCTCAAAAAAGAGCGCAGAAAGGCTAGTCCTCAATCCTGAATGGAGTGAATCCTTTCCTGATCCGGAAAAGATGGATAGGGAGAATCAGGAAGCTTTAGAACTTATAAGGCCCGAACTTGCCAAACTTGAACCCTCTTTGAGAAACGCTGACCTCGCCATCGAGAAACTCAAGACTGAACTTGAGCAACTCCCGAAGGATCTGAAGACAAGGGAGACTGATCTGGCCTCGTATGCGCAAGAACTCAAAATCAGGCAACAGGATGGAAAGACTACTGAATTCAGATCAAAAGAGCTTGAATCAATAGCTATAAAACTGAGCGCCGCACGTGTAGTTCTGGAAACCTTCAACAATGACATCAGGCAGCTTGGAGAGAATCCCGGCCCACGCTTGGAGTCGTTGTCGACTGAACTAAAAGGCGCACGCGAACTGGCCGGTCAGCTAAAGGACGACCTCGTTGGAAAGCAGGCGCTGCTTGGAACTGCAGCTGAAAAAGCCCCTTATACAACTATTGCATACCTAGAGGAAAAACTGGGCCACCTGAAGAGAAATTACCATAGGGAGTTACTTCGTCAGGACGCAATAAAACTTTTGAACAACACCCTCAGTCAACGTCGGGAGGAGGCCCTTTCGGGGATAACTGAGCCCGTAGAATCGAGGGCAGCCGATATAATGCAAAGGATCGGCGACTCCAGGTTCAAAGCTGTGAGCCTCAAACAGAATTTTGTCCCGGAATCCATATTGCCGCAAGCGGTCCAGGCGCCCGTCTCGCTGGACAATATCTCCGGCGGGGAGAGTGAACAGCTACACCTGGCTGTCAGGCTTGCACTGGCAGAAACGCTCATCCGGGATGAGCGCCATTTCATGCTCCTCGATGACGTGCTCACAGCGACGGACGCCCAGCGTATGGATCGAATTCTCGAAATACTCTCAGAAATGACCCAACGTTTCCAGGTCATTATCATGACATGCCATCCAGAGCGATACCGCAGTTTGGAGTCGGCCAGGTTCATTGATTTGCTGGCAGTATAATTTTTGACTTGGGAATCATGTATAGAGTCCGAATCAGGCGTTGACACCGTTCATCGCCTGATCAGGATTTCTTTCAGAAGAATCCTCAAGCGCCACATTAACCTCTAAAAGCTCCCCGAATTCAGATAGCAATCATTCAACGCCGAAAAACTTACGCAGCGTTCCATGTCACGAACAAAATCGTTTTTTTGGCATCCATGTCATTCAACTAATTCGGAATCCATGCTAGA
This sequence comes from uncultured Desulfomonile sp., assembly GCA_937915285.1. Taxonomy (GTDB): domain Bacteria; phylum Desulfobacterota; class Desulfomonilia; order Desulfomonilales; family Desulfomonilaceae; genus CAITZA01. The sequence continues at coordinate 3,577 of CALDNG010000395.1, forward strand.
AAAGATCATATTGTTGTTAAGAAAGACTGGTAA
>CALDNG010000396.1 GCA_937915285.1 uncultured Desulfomonile sp.
CCGGCTCTGGCGGTTCCCTCCTTAATATCTCACGCTTTAGTCCCACCTCAATGAGGACACACAGGGCCATTAGGCCATACAACTGCTTCGATATATTTTTTAGCCTGATCCTCTTTCATCACTGTCACCTCAGCAAGATTAAGTTTACCAGGAACCATTTGTGTGTTACCTCCTATCAGGATGATAAGAGGATAGCAAAATCAATCAACCTTTGTTAAGGGAATAATTCCGAATCAATTTAATCCTCAGTTGTCCCTACATGAAGTTTTTCCTTGCTGACGAGAACAAGCTTGTTGCCTTTTACCCTGTATTTCTCCAAAAAATGGACTGAGGGACAGCACATGGGGTCGGAAGGAGAATGTCTGACTATTTCTAACAAGATGAGTCCGGAGTTGATGGAAAGCGATTTGATATTAACCTTGTTCCCCAAATTTAGTGCGGCCGCCTGACGGGGATGCCCTTTCTGATTTTTTATGGCTACCAGTTCCACCCAGGTTCCACTGGCCCCGACGAAAGACCACAGGATTGCCACCGCATCGGCTGCGCCGTCACCATTTAAGTCGCCGAAATCAAACTTTCCAGGCCATTCTGTAGAACTGTGGTGGGCCCCCTCAATAGGGTTCTCAAAAACGCCATCCGTCAGCTTGATTTTGCCACATTTCAACCTGTATTCCGCGTTCATGAGCTTGTTGACCGTTAATTCGTCGCCCCCGGCATGGCAATATTCCCCGTAAAAAAAACATGAACCGGCTAAAATAATCAGCATAATAAACATTGACATTGGTCTGTTCATGAACCGACTCCTGTATGAATCACAAAAGGCTCCAGGCTTTATGCCGGCGTTTAAAAATCAGTCTTTCATACAACTTCCAGGTTATTCGGAACTGTCTGGGCTGTTTCAGGACGACTGTTTTTACAGCTCACAGCTACCAGCGCCCCAACAAGAGCTTTCTGAAGTGTGCCTGTTATGGCCTCGGAATCTGCGCCAGCATCCAGCAGTAACATGGCGATCTCTGTGTGGCCTTTGTTGATGGCCACCTTTAGGGATGTAGACAGTATTTCATCCCCAGAATTGATCTTTCTGAGTTCTAATAAATCCATCACCAATTGATAATTGCCCATTTCTACGCCGTAATTCAGGAAGGTCGAAATAGTCTTGCTATCCACATTCGCGCTGGCTTTTAGCAGAAGGCTCACAATTTCGCTGGCGCCTCTCTCCGCTGCCCTTACCAGTGAGTCCCATCCTGCGTTACATGTCGCATTGACATCAGCGCCATGGTTCAGGAGGATTCTTACTATTTCCGAATGGCCTTCCCGGGCTGCTGCCATCAGCGGTGTGAAGCCCCACATGTCCCTGGCGTCGACTTTTGCCCCCTCATCAAGGAGAATACTCAACAGTCGAACGTCGCCTTTCTCGGCGGCGTGGATCAATGCCTCAGAATCGTCACGGGTGTTGTCCATTGAAGTAAGTCCTTTGGGTGACTAACCAGATGAAAGATTGTTGGTTGATGAAATAAGGCTTTGTGTCAATTACCTAAAGCCTGGTTAACCTCATAATCCCGTTTTTCTGGCGCAGGCCGACAGCTCGTCACGATATTCCTGCATCCAGTCGTTCCTCTTTCCGGATTGCCGAGGGCGCTTTTTGTCCGCATGAGGTCCGGGCTTGCAGTTCAGGCGCATTATTGGAACGAGGAAGTTCCGTTGTTTTACTACAGTTCTCTTGCGCATTGTTCAAATTCCTTCCCTGGTTTTGACCTTTCCCAGAAGGGTAAGTTCCCATTTTCAATGTCCGACAGGACCCTGAAAATATGGTCACTCCAACCGGAGATCATGAAGGCGTTCTTGTGAACCAGATCTACTGGACTATGCCCATATCCGGCAAGGTCGAAGACATAAACTTTTGTATTTGGATTCACCCTGTTCCAGTAGTTTGCCATTGATGTTGACAGAAGCCCTGTTGAGTAGGGGACGGAATTCCACATCTGGCAGTCCGTAAAGAACACGATGGTGTCAAAACTTTGGTTTTCAGTGAGAGCCCATTCCGCCACCAGATATCCATTGGTGTAACAGCCAACATCGGTTTTCCTAAGATTTTCTGTGTTGTGCAAGATTCCGCCCTGCACAAGGTTGACACACTGCCACGTGTGCCCGAATACACCTACTGTCACATTGTTCGGAGCGTAATGCGCCAGCATACTGCCAAGAGTATACGCCACATCCGAGTACTTTAATGTGGATTTCTCACTAAGCGAATTATTCATTGACCCGGAAGAATCGCAGGCAATCAGTGTCCTGCCCTCCCTAAACCTTTCGATGGCGGGTATATTGTCCACAGACGCCTGGAGCGCCGCCTCGAGAGATTGAAACACCGTCAGAGGGACGTGCAACTTTGATTGTTCCAGCATCCTGTAGGCTGACAACCACCTGAAAGGAAACTGTTTGGACTTTCTCACCGCCTCCCTGTCACTGATCAGTTTGACCCACCTGTCTATGGTTCCAACCTGAACCTTGACTTCGAGCATGTTCCTTATGTTACGAAGAGCGGCCATGTAAGGAAGTTTACCCTCCAAAAGCAGAGTGTCCCATACAGCCGCCTTCTCCATGTCGGATTTGCAGGCGCTGTACATTGTTTCCCATGTGTCCACAGGTTCCAGGGCGCCGTCCAGGATTCGCACGAAAGTATCAGACATCTCTGCGTCTCTTGGTTCCGGGTGAACCAGTTGAAGGACGTCCTTGAAGGTAATGGCTTCCTTGGCGCCTTTGTTGTATTTACGATACTGGAAGGCGTTGAACTTGTTGAAGGCTTCCGCCAGACCTTTGCGAACGGCCGCAGGCACGGGTCGTAACGATTCCCTGGCGCTGCCTGCCAACTCCTCAACTTCCAGCCATGCGGCCACAAGTTCCTTTATCTCGTCAGCCCGCTGTATTACCCGCGCCACTACATCTTTTGTCACTGACCTGCGTCTGATGAGAGTCGCCACCAGCAGCATGGGAACAGAGCGTAGATGCATCTCCTCCCGAAGGAATATGGCCAGTTGCGCCACGAACTCCGGATTGCATGAGTCCGCCAGCGAAATCAACTGTGTCTTCTGTTCACGTCCACTCCGGTAGTACTGGTTTTCAAGTAGCGCA
>CALDNG010000397.1 GCA_937915285.1 uncultured Desulfomonile sp.
TGCTTGCTCACGACGAGGATGAAGCCGGCGGATTGATGACGACCCAATACATCACCTTGAGCCCCAACGAGACCATAGTCGAGGCCCTGGCCCACATCCGGCAGCACGCTGAAGACATGGACGTCATTTATTACATATACGTCGTTGATGATGACTCAAGATTGCTTGGAGTGATAAACCTCCGGGAGTTATTAACAAACGAAATCTTCACTCCGTTGAGCAAGATCATGACAACAAGGCTCATAACAGCAAGAATTGATGATGCTGCCAAAGACCTGGCGTATCTTTTTGCCAAATACGGCTTCAGGGGGGTGCCTGTGGTTGATGATGAAAATCACATCGCCGGAGTGGTCCGGTTCAAGGCCCTGCTCGAAATACTGGCGCCGCATCTGGGTAAGTAATTATTGGTGAGGGAATAATTTTGCCGACTGACAAGCAGTCTCAGATTGTCGAAACAAAGCCTGGTCCATGGAAAGCCCGCCTGATTGCCATTTGGGGAATAATGGCTCTGCTTGGGCCCGGTATTATCACCTCTAATGTTGATAACGACGCCGGAGGTATTACCACATATTCCCTGGCTGGAGCAAATTTTGGGCTATCCATGCTCTGGTCCCTCATACCAATTACCTTAGTCCTTATAATTGTTCAGGAAATGGGAGCCAGAATGGGAGTGGTTTCCGGTAAGGGCCTCTCAGACCTAATTCGTGAAAAATTTGGCGTGAAGATAACGTTCTATTTGATGATATTGCTTACCGTCACCAATCTGGGAAATACCCTGGCTGAATTCGCCGGCATCGCAGCATCTCTTGAGATTTTTGGGATATCAAAATACATTGCAGTGCCTCTCAGCATTCTTTTTCTAATGTGGCTGGCCGTCAAGGGAACCTACAGCTCGGTCGAAAAGGTTTTTCTCACTGCTTGCGTGTTCTATGTGGCCTATGTTGTTGCCGGTTTTTTGATAGAGCCGGATTGGATGGAGGTCGTGGAAGCTTTTGCAGCCCCTACATTGAGAGCTGACACAGCCTTTCTGGTGATGCTGACTGGATTGGTTGGGACAACGATAGCTCCATGGATGCAATTTTACCTGCAGGCTTCAGTCGTAGACAAGGGGCTGCGCGTTCAGGACCTTAAGACGGTTCGAATTGATGTTGTAATCGGATCACTCGGCGTCAGCGTAGTGGCTTTTTTCATAATCCTGGCCTGCGCCGCTACATTATTTAAAGCCGGCATACAGATCGAGGAAGCGTCCCAGGCTGCACTGGCGTTAGAGCCAATAGCCGGCAAGTATTGCACATGGCTTTTCGCCTTCGGACTCTTCAATGCCTCCATGTTCGCTGCAGCCATATTGCCACTGTCCACTGCATACACAATTTGTGAGGCCTTTGGATGGGAGTCCAGCCTGGACAAGAAATTCTCAGAGGCTCCTCAGTTCTATGGTCTCTACTGCTTCACCATAATCTTTTCCGGAATCGTCATACTACTGCCTAACCTCCCCCTCATTTCCATAATGTATTTCTCACAGGTGATAAACGGGATCGTTCTCCCGGTAGTGCTTGTGTTCATGCTCAAACTGATCAACGATAAGGGAATCATGAGAAAACACACTAATGGAGCAGTCTTCAACCTCCTGGCATGGCTGTCAGTGTTGACACTCATAGTCCTTAGCGCAGTGACCATCGTTCTCACCCTTGCTGGTGACCTGTTTTCATGATCATCAACAAGAATAGCGCTACCCTATTCCAGGGCACGCGCCCTACCCCCGGACATTTTTTGAACTCTTACTATTAAAAATACCATTCCTTTAGAATTCAACATGTTGTGCCATTGGCTTTTTTTCAGGCGCATGTTTTTTTGAATTCTTTTGTCGTAATCCCAGTTCACCACTTCTATTTTGGTAGGACCCGATCAGGCACGAAGTCAATGAAATATTGGAGAGTTATGCTTGCATGGCTAGACGGCCGGCTCAGCCCCCAAAATTATTTATGTCAATAAATTTTATATATATCAAATATATATAATGATTTCTTAAAGTATTTTATTGACTTTTGTCATGGTATTAACTATAGTCCAGAACCGTGAGAACGTCATTCGGTGATTACCGAAGGTTTTCTCTGGTTAGACCTCGCCCGGGTGGACACCCTCCCTCCCCCATAACCCCCCCATCCGGGATCAGAGGTCGTTTTAATCATTGGGCTTTAAATCAGGCCCCTTTTATTAATGCCAGCGGCGGACCCTGAAAGCTCAGAGGTCCGCCGTTGACGCGTCATAGAATATTGACTAAGAAGTCTGCTTGGTATTTACTAGGGGTCGGGACTAAGGCTAGCGCTAGGCCATGAATGCGCCTCAGGACCCAAATTAATGAAGAGAAGTCGGGTGAAAAAACATGAAAGCGCCATTATCGTGGATGGCTATTGGTTTTTTTCTTATTGGAAGTATTTTTTTTCTAAGATACATGCCGGTTTTGCTTCCTTAGAAGCGTCCGTCATGTAGGATAGCGGTGTTCATATCGATGTCTATTTGTATATTGACCAGACCAGACTTGAGATTTCAGACCCGATAGAAAAAATGGACTCCTCTATCATGGATGCCAACGTTTTTTCCTGTTCATCGTATTTTGCCCCTTTTATTGTGACCATGACGGTTTTGTTCAGCCAGTGATAAGAGCCGCGATCGTTTTTCCTCAACGGTCCAGTGCCTACCAGTTTGAGTAATTCCCTTTTGAACGAGCATGGATCAGAGATCCGTATACATCCTCCAGAAACCGCGCCGAACGTTTCCAGGTTAACCGATGTCAAATTGGGGTGAAATTTACCTTGAAACCCGTGAAGCCCAAGTTCTTTAAATCTCCTGCAACGTTGTTGGTCATCGCAGATTAGTAAAGGAGCGAAGAATCCGTTGTACAATCCTTGTATTGGGGACGAATGGTCACCAAAAAACAGAACATCAGGATAACAATAGACATGATTGACCAGAAAAGAGCCCTCGGGTGTTGGCGATTTTTCATCTCCGACAGCAACGTCTTGGGACAGTACATGCCCTGTCTCTCCATTCCTGTACACAGCTTCAAGCGCCATGGTAAATCTGTCGATGTCTATTACTATCCTAGCCCCCACTATGCCTCTTGATCGTCTGTAGTCATTGTGATCAATGGAGAATTCGCCCCAGTCACTATAAAGAGGAGGAAGACAGGGATCATCTTTTAATGAGAGCTGCCTAGAGGTTTCCAGGGCTTGTGTTTTTATCCCCGAATCCGGGGTTTGTCTTTCAGTAGTTTGCTCCCCATTTCCAATAGCTGCATCCTGGTTGCGCTCACCGTTTTGTCC
>CALDNG010000398.1 GCA_937915285.1 uncultured Desulfomonile sp.
TGTAAGTCACTAATAAAATAATACTCTTTGGTCATGCGATTACCTCGGAAACCACAGCGGTTTTATAGACAGCCTACACTCTTTTAGGCCACTATACCATTTTTTATTTTGGCAGACGTGCCTCCTGGAATAAGCGACAGACGATCCTGTTAAAAAATTTTTTTTCTGAATTCTTCTTCCGGGCCATACAACGACAAACCGGTTATCGCAAAGCATTCCGTTTATGAACAATATGAGCGCCGCGACAAATGCTGCTCCCATTGTGGTTGCCAGAGCGACAAACAGGATGTTCACTTCTGCGCTTAATCAGGGACAATTGATAGATTGACAGAAATGAAAGATGCGCCTTATATTCACTCCGTGTTCCCCCATGCAGTCGCATTCGGCATTCGGTCGCTGAAGATCGAACACTAAACATGTCTTAACTGATGGCGATGTTGAAACTTTATATCAGTCGGGCTCCCTACAAGAAAGATTGTTTCTAACACTTTATCACGCAACACGGGTGGATTGCCATGAGCGAAAAAAATAAAGGGATCAGGGCTCGTATCCTGATCCCGCTCGTCATCGCGTTGGCGCTATTGCTTGGAACCTCGCTCTTGGGAACATTTTGGCGTCAGGAGACGCAGATCCATGATTCAATAAGAAGGAGTCTCACGAGCGTTCAGCAACTATTTCAATTAGAACTCCAGAAGGATTCCGAGTTGCTATCAAACTCAATCTTTTTTCTGGAACGCAATCAGGAAATTCAGCATGCATGGATGAGTAAAGATAGAGATCGGTTATTGAGCTTGGCTGAACACTTGTTTCTAGAACTAAAAGCCCGGTTTAGGGTGACTCATTTCTATTTTATCAGTACGGAGGGTAGCTGTTTCCTTAGGGTTCACAAGCCTGAAAGCCACGGAGATTACCTCGATCGTTTCACAATCAAACAATCAATGTCCACCGGTAAGCCTTTCTATGGCATTGAGCTGGGGCCATTCGGAACTTTTGCGCTCAGGATGGTTCACCCATGGAGGATTAATGGTCAGATTGTCGGTTACATAGAGTTAGGAGAAGAAATTGAACACATTACGGAAGACATATCCAAAACACTCGGCACAAATGTTCTGGTTGCTGTGAGGAAGAATTTTCTGGAAAAAGACAAGTGGGAACAGGGACTCCAAATCATGGGTCGGGCTGGACATTGGCAGGACCTGGAACACGCGGTAATAGTAGACCGAGCAGGCTCCGAATGGTCCACTGGTGTCTTGGAATCCGTGAAGAAATCTATGAATTCCGATGATGTATTTATTTCGATTTCTTCTGACGGAAACATTTACGGGGTGGGTTTTGCGCCTCTCCTGGACGCTGGGAACAGAAACGTTGCCCAACTGTTCATCTTTAAGGAACTTGGAACTGAATATACGGCTCTTAAGAAGCTCTCCATAATGCTGATCGCTATCGGTTTTGGGGTCGGTGGCATTTTGTCTGGATTCTTCTATTGGTATCTAGGGTCGATCCAAAATAGACTCGACAAAAACACTGATGATCTCAAAACCGAAATAGCCAGAAGAACGGCGGCTGAAAAGACTGCGCAAGACAGTCTTAATTTCCTCACCACAATGCAGGACACTGTCCATAATCCAATTTATTTCACGGACCAAGATGGACGGTTTCAAGGATGCAACAGGGCATTTGCGGATCAAATCGCGAACATGCCAAAAAATGAAATTGCCGGTCGGACAGTTCATGAGTTGGCTGGACAGATGTCCAGCGAGCAGATGGATTTCTGGCAATCACAGGACAACAGAATCTTATCTGAAGAAGGTCTCCAAGTCTATGAGTCCCTCCTTAACTGCGCAGACGGGGTTTCCCGTCATTTCAAATTCAACAAGTCTAACTACTTGAACGCACAGGGTAAAGTAGCCGGTCTTGTGTGCGTTTTGACAGATATGACAGAGCAGAAGAGATCGGAGGAACAGCTTCGATCAGCCAACAAAATGCAGGAGCAACTGCTATTGACAGCGGCCACAGCCATATTTACCGTTGATTCCGAGCTGAGAATCACCGGAGTCAATGATGAATTTCTTAGGCTCACCGGCTTCAAGAGAGAAGATGTTTCTGGACTCAAGTGTAGCTCTATCTGTGGGGCTCCCTGTTCTGCTCAATGCATGCTATTCAGTCCCGAATGTGGTGGAGGGATATTCAGACAGCAATGTGAACTGAAAACCTCTGACGGTCAGTATCGAACGGTCCTGAAAAACGCCACAGTCACCTGTGATGAAACCGGAACGGCTGTTGGCGGTGTCGAATCCTTTGTGGATGTCACCGATCTTATCGAAGCTCGAAAATTAGCTGAAAGAGCTAACCAGGCCAAGAGCGAGTTCTTGGCTAACATGAGTCATGAGATTCGCACCCCGATGAATGGCGTTATCGGCATGACCGAGCTTGCGCTAAACACGGAACTCACTGAAGAACAGCATGAATACCTTGAAACGGTAAGAGTGTCGGCTAATGCTCTCTTGGCGTTAATCAACGACATCCTTGATTTTTCCAAGATGGAGGCTGGAAAGTTTGAACTAGTCTCGGTAATCTTTGGACTCAGAGATTGTATTGCCGTTACGATGGGATCCCTCTCGGCTCAGGCCGATGTTAAAGGTCTCGAACTTGCCTATCAGATAAGTTCAGAAGTCCCGGACACTCTGGTCGGAGACCCTGGACGCCTGAGACAAATACTCATCAACCTGGTGGGAAATGCCGTAAAATTCACAAACCATGGAGAGGTCATCCTCAGGGTCTTTCAGGAATCTCGAAATGAGGACAGAGTGATTTTACACTTTGTTGTCTCAGACACCGGCGTTGGAATACCCGAAGACAAGCACGATTCAATATTCAGGTCTTTTGAGCAGGTTGACGCATCTTCAACGAGGCAGCATTCCGGCACTGGGCTCGGTTTGGCCATCGTGTCTCAACTTGTGGGAATGATGAATGGCAGGATATGGGTTGAAAGTAAACTTGGACAGGGAAGTCATTTCCATTTCACCATTCAACTAGGAATCGAAGACAGCGCTGAAACCGAGCCTGTCTGTGTTCCTCAGGACAATCTGAAAGGTCTTCATGTACTTATTGTGGATGATAACGCCACTAACCGGCGCATATTGGAAGAGGTTGTTTCAGGCTGGGATATGATTCCAACTGCTGTTGACAGCGGGTTTTCAGCCATGGAGGCTTTGGAAAACTCAAGCGATACGGGAGCGTCATTTTCCATAGCACTGATTGACTTCATGATGCCACAAATGAATGGTTTTGAGCTGATCGAGAAGATAAGACAGAATCCGAGCTTTTCCCAGATCAGAATATTGATTCTCTCCTCCGCCACCCAGAGGGGTGACGCTGCCAGATGCATGAATTTGGGAATTTCCGGATACCTGGTAAAACCGGTGAAGCAATCTGAGTTATTAAACGCTATTTCAGGAGCGCTTTGCGAAGATTCGAGGCAGAGGTTGTCCGGCCGATTGACGACTCATCACACCCTTAGACTCACAAAACACAGGCTGAAAATACTTATGGCTGAAGACAACCCCGTCAACCAGAAGGTAGGCCAAAGAATACTGGAGAAGATGGGGCACGAAGTTACCGTTGCCGCAACAGGTAAAGAGGCTGTTGATTTCTACAACTCGGGGATGTTTGACCTGATCTTGATGGACGTACAAATGCCTGAGATGGACGGTTTTCAAGCTACAAGCTTAATCAGGGAACTTGAAAAGGCGACCGGTAAACACATTCCCATCATCGCAATGACCGCCCATGCCATGAAGGGTGATAAAGAACGCTGTTTAGAGTCCGGCATGGATGGATATGTTTCAAAACCCATCGATCAGGGTGAATTATTCACGATTCTGGAACACTTCGCTGATTCCGTTGCGGAGGGCATGGCTTAGGCACTGAGCTATTTTGTTGTCACCTGGCATTACAAAAGTTTCAGCTTACGTGTATCGTCTCTGGAATCCCCTCCG
>CALDNG010000399.1 GCA_937915285.1 uncultured Desulfomonile sp.
TATTTTTTTAAAAGTTCTGGACATTTTCTGCCGTCCTACCGTCCAGCCGTCCCTAAATTAATAATTAATAGGTTATATCAGCCTGTTAGGTCCGGTCGGATTTGGGGCGGTAGTGCTCGGAACAAGCGCATAGGCCAGCATGAATTAGTTAAAACGTTGCTTCTATTCTGAGTGATTGGTTTCAAGACACAATACAATAGCGCGTTGGGTAATTAATATAAATAAAACGATAAGTTATGTTTTGAGCCATTAAACATTTTCTCTGAGAAATATTTTTTTGTTCAGAAATTTTAAAAAATATCTCTTGATATGTCCTACTGTGACACAGGTCTAGGATAAGATACCCTCAGATGAAAAAAACATGCTTTCATACAGAGTGTAGACTATAGTAAGATTCTCATACGGGATAAGAGGGGCCTTCGAAAACCTTCAGCCGGGTGAATCCATTCACAGCCGTCACCATGATTTAGTAGACCCACTTCAGGGGCTAGCGGGGGTCGTATGCTTTTGGGTATTTACGATTTTCATTCCACATTCACTGAAAGCGCTATTTTGCCGCCTTACAAAGGATCTACAATTCGTGGGGCCTTCGGTGTTGCTTTAAAAAGATCTCTCTGCGCCCTGAAATTGCAGGAATGCCCAACATGTCCTCTTCGATTGGAGTGTCTTTACGCTCGGGTTTTTGAAAATCTACCGGAAAACGATTTGTCAGGTGGGAAAGGTATTCCCCATCCTTTTGTTATTGAGCCCCCTTTAGATGAAAAGACACATTATTCAGTAGGCGATAGCCTCGATTTCAGGTTACTGCTCTTTGGGCAGGCCAATGAGAGCTTAAACTATTTCATTTACGCTTTTCAGCAAATGGGCCGACTAGGTCTAGGGAAGCTCATAAACGGTAAACGGGCATCATTTGAACTCAAGACGGTCTACTTAGGGGGAAAAAGGCTTTTCGATTGTAGCGATGGAACAATTATTCCTGCTGATCCCCAAAACCTGAATCTTGATGCTGTTCCGCCGCACGCTCCACGCTCCGGTAGTTTCAAGATACACTTCCAAACACCACTGAGGCTGAAATTTCAAAACCGTTTTAACGATGACCTGCCTTTTCATGTGCTTATTAGAGCCGCATTGAGGAGGATTTCATCTTTAAACATCTATTTTGGGCCGGGAGAACCGGATCTGGATTATAGGGGGTTGGTTAACAGGTCTAACGATGTGAAAACGGTTCATTCAAATTTGAGATGGCTGGATTGGGCCCGTTACTCCAATCGCCAGGACAAAAAGATGCAGATGGGAGGACTCGTAGGAATGGCCACCTATGAAGGGCGGCTCACGGAATTCATGCCATTGCTAAAATATTGCGAACACGTCCATCTGGGCAAGGCTACGACATTTGGACTCGGTAAAATTATCGTTAGTTAATTTAGGAACCTTTTGAATTATCGTTGGAATTTAGAATTGATTTGAGATCATCTCAGGTCATTTGACAAAAAAATAGGGAGGGAAAATGGATGATAATACGATAAAAGTATCCTGTTCAGCCTTCTTCCATGACGTTGGAAAACTTGTGGACAGGGACGCATTAGACATTTCGGAGACTTATTTCCGGAACAATGCGGACATCTATCAGCCGTTTTACAACGGGCGCCACACACATCCGCACGGCCTGTTGACAGCGGCCTTCATCGAACAGCTTGCGTCCTTGCTACCACCTGAATTTAATTCTGGAAAATGGGGAACAGGTGACTCGTTCATCAACCTGGCTGCGTGTCATCACAGGCCAGAGACCCCAATGCAATGGGTCATAGCCATGGCTGACCGCTTGAGCAGTGGATGGGACAGGAAGGAATTTGAAGAGGATTACAACCAACAGGTAGACTTCAAGGATTACCGCAAGACGAGACTGGTTCCCTTGCTGGAAAAAATCCGGTCCGACCCTGAGGCAGTTTCGTCGGAGGCTTTTGACTACTTTTATCCACTAGAACCGCTAAGTCCTTCGAGTGTTTTTCCAAAAAGAGCATCGGGGCAATCACAAAAGTCGAATTCAGAAGCAAAAGATGAATACAAGGCATTGTATAAAGGCTTTGTGGAGGAACTGGCGGCATTACCCAAAGCCCATGGTGATATTGAACTTTGGTTTGAACATTTTGACAGCCTGTTCTTGAAATACGCAGCTTGCGTCCCTTCCGCAAGGGCAGGAAAGGTTATCCCCGACGTGTCTCTTTATGACCATTGCAGAAGCGCTGCGGCACTTGCTACTGCAATCTACCTCTTTCATAAAGACTCGGACTCTTTAAACGTCGAAGCGATAAGGAACCAGGACGACAAGAAATTCCTTCTGATACTGGGTGATTTTTTTGGAATCCAGGAATTCATTCTTAAAACTGCCGGAGACCTCAGAAAACTAAGATCCAAACTTCTTAGGGGAAGGTCTTTTACTGTTTCACTTTTGTGCGAGCTTGCTGCGGATATGCTCTGCAGGGAAATAGGTCTACCCTTTAGCTCCGTTGTGCTGAACGCAGCGGGGAAATTCACTATTATAGCCCCCAATATACCGTCTACCCTGACAGCAATAGAAAAAGTAACGTCGCTTATCAACGGGTGGTTGGTCAAGATAGCTTTCGGTCAAAGCGCAATGGGTTTTGCAAGTGTGGAAGCCTCCGCAAGCGATTTTCTAAAAGGAAGATTCATTTCCCTGCGTGACAAGCTTCAGCAAAGAATGGAACGGCAAAAGCTCAATCGGGTCAATCTTGACAAGTATGGCGGTGTTGTTTCCGAGTATCTCGATTCATTCAACAACAATTTACAAAGCGATCTATGTCCCCTTTGTGGAATAAGGCCCTCAGCAGAAGAAGTCGAGAACACCTCGTACATACAGGATGTTAGGTCTGCCTGCAAGATATGCAGGGATCACGTTTTTATAGGATCCAACATTGTAAAAAAGAACACTCTGGTTATCTCGGAAAACTCTTCAGGTTCATTTAACGCTGAAAATTCTCTCATGGCCCCGATCTTTGATTTCTATCAGGTTTCTTTTTTCAAAACCCCGTCCGATTTACCTAAAAATCCTGGATCTAAAATACTTAGACACTGGGACATATCATTGGTAGGTGAAAGACAGGGTAAATGGGGCATAGCCAGGAAGTTCATCAATGGATACGTCCCCGTTTATAGCGAAGAAGACAAGTATGATGGGCGCTATTTATGCGGAGACAAGAGTGAAGCAAAAACACTGGACCTTATTGAGTCGATTGAATTGGGCCAGCCCAAAACATTCGGCCACATAGCCCTGATGTCACTTAATGAACACCCTGATGACCAGAATAAATGTCTCGGAGTCGATGCTCTAGGTATCCTCAAGGCCGATGTGGATGATCTCGGCGCTCTTATGACTTGCGGACTGAAAAAAAAGAATCTTACAATTTCCCGACTCGCAACTTTGAGCCGTCAAATAAATTTCTTTTTCGGTCTTTACCTACCGTATCTGCTCAAAAACAATGACAATTTCAAGGATGTATACACCGTTTTTGCCGGGGGGGATGACCTGTTTCTAATTGGGCCGTGGAATTCAATTATCGAACTTTCCCGTCGGCTGAGCAAAGATTTTGCCGATTACGTATGTAACAATCCAGAAATTCATTTCTCATCAGGTATCGTGGTTAGAAAAGCCAACAGTCCTGTTGACCAGATGGCCGAGGCTGCTGAAAAGGAACTTGGTCTTTCAAAAGACATGGGCAAAAAGAGAATTTCCATTTTTGATCAAACAGTTACATGGGACGAATTGTTCGATCTTTCGGATGTCCGAGAATCCCTTAGCGATTGGAAAGACCGAGGGCTTATTAACAATGCGATGCTTTATCGGCTCAACGAACTGATGGAAATGGCAGGCAAGGAGCGCCAACTGGGCAATTCCATTACAAGGCTTTCAGAACTGGAATGCGTCAAATGGCGGTCACAGCTGGCTTATACGGTCGAACGAAATGTAGCCAAGTCAGTCAAGTCCGACGATCGCAGGGAAATAGTTACGGAAATTCATGCCAAGCTGGCTCAATGGCTCATGAAATACGGTTCCCAACTCAAAATCCCCGTCTGGGAACTTCTTTACAATATCAGATAGGAGGTCATTCCGGTGGAGACAATTAAAATACTAGAAAAATTCGGACCTACGGATCCCCAATTGTTTTCCGAAGGCGCTGAAGAGCTTGCCAAGCAATTAAATCAGGACAATATGGAACCTCCAACAGGAAGAAACAAAAGAACCCAAATTAGAAAGTTCTATGACGAAGTGCTCCGTTTAAGCGCATTGGCAAATCAGGGTGAAAAGGACTGGCTGTTTATTCAGTCACAACTCCACTTGCTAATTGCAAAGGCTGCTTACGCAGAAGGTAGGAAGTTGGTTTCGCCCAGGTTTAAGGACTTCATAAAATCGGGAGTCACTCAAATACAG
>CALDNG010000400.1 GCA_937915285.1 uncultured Desulfomonile sp.
CAGTTTTCCCCCTGGTTGTTTAAAAATCTGCAAAACTCACGAACCGAAACCTCGCGCTTTGCTATGTAGAAATCCTTGACTAAAACCTCATGGGTTGGACGTTCATCAATCCTGCCTGATTTATCCGGACTGCCCATGGTGTAAGCGCCCGATGGGATAAATACCATGCCGGAATATTTTCCAGAGCCATCGACAATTCCTGAAAAACTTATGTTAATTCGCTTTGAATCAGGAACGGTTTCTGTGTCTTCTCTATCCGGGAGTGGAGGAAGCGGAACAGACAAGCCCCCTGGACAACCCGGGAGTAATGGGCAGGGGGCTTGGGGCGAATTGTCAGTGGCATAGGCCAGAAGACGGGGCTGGATGGAGGTAGCCTTCCAATTGGCGCAACAGTTCTGATGTGCCGAAAATATGCAGAACAGAGTTGTCAGAAAGGTTAGGGATTGCCTTGAAAGGAACTTGTTCATAATTCAGAATACTGACAGAAACAAATAAGATTTCATTCTGCCGATAGCCTCCACGGTTTCCTGTTGAATGCTGTCGGCAGAATTGACCAACTCAGGATGTAACACACAAAACATAAGAATAGAACATTCCACTGTCAGACTATGGTTGACCTGTCATTCATCAGATTTCATCCAGCGTTGTTCCGTCGGAACCCACTAGCCTTATTGAAATCGGCGACTTGCCGTTTATTGCATGAGTAGAGCAGCTCAAACATGGATCGAACGCGCGTATAACGCCCTCTATCCTGTTTCTTGCAGATTCAGTGATTTTACCGTCGGTAATGAATCGTTTAGCCGCCTGAAGCACTCCCCTGTTCATGGCGAGATTGTTGTTGCCGGTTGCGACTATCATGTTGGCCCACGTTATCAGACCCTCCTTGTCCACTCGGTAATGATGGATGAGAGTTCCCCTTGGGGCCTCTACGACTCCTACTCCATCATAGTGGTTCGGCTGGGCAAAAGCCCTGACATGGTTTCCGAGAATGTCAGGGTCATTCAACAAATTTTCGGCCAACTCTATGGAATAAAGGATCTCAATAAGTCTCGCATAATGATTGTAAAAAGAACTTAGCACGGCGCCTCGTTCAAGTGATCTGAATTCGGCCCATTCCTGGTCAGCCCGTGGAGTTCCGCATCCGTTGCACACATTTAATCTTGCGGCCGGTCCAGCCCTGTATATGCCATCCGGATAACCTAATGGCAGGTAATAAGGAGATTTCAGATACGACCATGACTCAACGGATTCACCGATGTGCTCGTAGTAATGAAACGGCTCAATGTCATCCTTTACGATAGTGCCCCTGGAATCCGTGAACCTCAGTTTTCCTTCCAGATGTTCGAGATTGCCGTCAGAATCCACCAATCCCATGAACATCGTAGGAAAATTGGAAAATGTCCTTATTTCCTCTCGAAAGTTCTCGATGGAAGCCTTGAACCAAGCAAGTGTTCTTTCCACTATGTCGTAAGCTTCTGCCATCAGGGGAATGAGTTCCTGCTGCTTTTCCTCGCTAAAAGGCTGATTGACTCCTCCTGGAACAACCCAGGACGGGTGTATTCTCTTGCCGGCAAAACTTTTGATGATCTCCTGCCCGATAGCACGTAGCCTCACCCCATCCCTTGCAATTGAAGGATGCGATTCTATTAGGCCAAAAATGTTGCGTTTCAGAGGATCTGAATCGAAACCGAGAAGCAGATCAGGCGCAGATAGATGGAAGAAACTCAAAGCATGGGATTGTATGAATTCTCCACAGTTAAGCAGTCTCCGGAGCTTAACTGCCACATGGGGTATACGGACCCCAAGAATTGCGTCGCATGCCTTTGCGGAGGCCAATGAGTGACTTATCGGGCAAATTCCGCAAATCCTTTCTACCAAAGAGGGCATCTCATAAAATGGCCTGCCCTCGCAGAGTTTTTCAAAACCTCTAAATTGGGTCACGTGGAATTTTGCGTCTTCGACGTTTCCAGCGTCATTAACCATTATGGTTATTTTTCCGTGACCCTCTACTCTAGTTACAGGCTTTATAGTAATTGTCTCAGACATGGAACGAATCTCCTGCTCAATTATGCCCCAAATCTTGTTTTACCGTTAAGCTCAGGATGCTCTCCTGCCAGCAATTGAGTTAACGCGCTATAAATAGCGTCTGCTGGTGGGGGACATCCCTGCAGAAAAACGTCCACCTTTACAAATTCATGGACCGGTCTGGCGACTTTCATGAGTTTGGGAATGTTTTTATCTGGCCGATGATTGTTGTTGGTTGCGTTTTCCATGTAGGAACGATCCAGAACCTCTTTACTGTCATAGCGATTTCTCATTGCCGGGACATTAGCTGATACGGCGCAGTCTCCAAAGCTGATGAGTACCTTTGTCTTTTTCCTGATGTCGAGGATCTCCTCTACATCCGCCTCTGAGCTTACAGCTCCTTCTACGAGGGTAACATCGACATCTTCCGGGAACTCTTTACTATCGACCAGCGGACTGTAAACGAGTTCGATCAATGGCGCTATTTCCAGGATTCTCTCGTCGATATCCAGGAAGGACATGTGACAGCCTGAA
The DNA here is from genome assembly GCA_937915285.1 of uncultured Desulfomonile sp. Taxonomy (GTDB): domain Bacteria; phylum Desulfobacterota; class Desulfomonilia; order Desulfomonilales; family Desulfomonilaceae; genus CAITZA01. The sequence continues at coordinate 2,560 of CALDNG010000400.1, forward strand.
CACGCGTCCAGCCAAGTGGTGGCGACTCGGGCCCTGCTCATCTTAGTTCCTCCTTTCGCATCATCTCAAGATAAGGAAGAAACTGCCTCTTCTTGGTCATCTCGGCGACAGACTTTCCTTTCTCTGTTAATGCGGCGGTGGGGCAGACGTGAACACACTTGCCGCAGCCGGTGCATGTCTCGGAGGATCCCCAAGGCTGGTTCAGATCAGTGATCACTCTTGAGAGAATACCTCTGCTCATGATGTCCCATGTGTGGGCTCCCTCTATCTCATCACAGACCCTCACGCAGCGAAGGCACAGAACACACCTGTTGTGGTCTATAGAGAATCTTTCATGAGTGGCGTCTATCTCATGTTTGGGATAGAGATAGTCATAGTGCACGTGTGTTATTCCCAGGTCCACCGTCAGTTGCTGCAAATCACAACGCCCATTGGAGACACAAACCGAGCAGACGTGATTTCGTTCTGTCAGGATTAGTTCGAGAATTCTTTTCCTGTAATTTTGGACACGTTCAGAATTTGTAATCACCTCCATGTCCTGTCGTGGTATGGTGACACAGGCTGGAGCGAGCCTCGGAGAGTTTTTTATCTCTACCAGACAGAGGCGGCACGCCCCTCGCTCCGAAAGTCCCTCAAGGTGGCATAATGTCGGGATAAATATCCCGTTCTGACGTGCTACCGTCAATATTGTCTCATCTTCCCGCGCTGTAACATCCCTGTCATCAATTTTGAATGTTACAACCTTAACGGGATGCACATCCCTCTCTAGCGCAGTCTGGAGAAATGCCGGTGGTCTCATTTTTGCTCCTCCGCATGGTTGTTCATCCTGCAGGCGCAGGAGGGGCAAGTGTGATCGTCCGTGTGAGCTTTATACTCATTCAGGAAGTATTTCATGGTGCTCAGAACCGGGTTTGGAGCAGTTTGTCCCAACCCGCACAGACTCGTATTTTTTACCAGATCGCATAATTCATCCAGTAATTCCAGATCAGAAGGTTTACCTTCACCTTCGGTAATTTTTTTGAGGGTGTTATAAATTTGGGCGGTTCCGATCCGGCAGGGGGCGCATTTTCCACATGATTCGGTCATGCAGAATTCCACAAAGAACCTGGCCACATCCACCATGCACGAAGATTCGTCCATTATGATTAGTCCGCCGGAGCCCATTATGGATCCAGCTTGCGCCAGGGATTCATAATCCATACTCATGTCCAGAAATCGCTCAGGTAAGCAGCCCCCTGAAGGTCCCCCGGACTGCACGGCCTTGAATCTTCGGTCACCCTGTATTCCGCCTCCAATCTCGTATATTATCACACGCAACGAGGTGCCCATAGGCACTTCAATCAGACCCGTGTTTTTTACGTGGCCCGCCAGGGCGAACACTTTTGTCCCCTTGCTTTTTCCGACACCTATGGATGCGAACCAGTCTCCACCCTTTCGTATTATTGGGGCAATGTTCGCAAAGGTTTCAACATTGTTGATGAGGGTCGGGTATCCCCATAGGCCGTGCTCGGCAGGATATGGTGGACGTGGCCTGGGACTGCCACGACGACCTTCGATGCTGGCAAGCAGCGCAGTTTCCTCTCCGCAGACAAAAGCCCCAGCTCCAAGCCTTACCTTGACATCGAAACTGAAGGTTGTGTTGAAAATGTTGTGTCCGATCACACCTAACCGTTCAGCCCTGGCAATTGCTGTCCTGATTCTCTTCACTGCCAGGGGGTACTCCGCCCGAAGATAGATGAATCCGTAACTTGCCCCCACAGCAACCGCCGCTATTGCCATGCCTTCGAGCACCCTGTGAGGGTCACTCTCCAGAACGCTCCTATCCATGAAGGCTCCAGGATCCCCTTCATCAGCGTTACACACCACAAATTTAATCGAGCCACCTGCCTTGGCAACAGTGGTCCATTTTAAACCGGTCGGGAATCCGGCCCCGCCTCTACCCCTGAGACCGCTTCGCACAACCTGATCGACAACCTCGTTGGGAGTCATCAGCCTCAGCGCGGTATAAAGGGCTTCATAACCATTCTCAGAGATGTAGTCTTCAACACTTTCCGGATCTATTTTCCCGCAGTTCTCCAGCACTATCTTCTCTCGTTTTCGGAAAAACGGCTGCTCCAGGGAACATTCGAGCCTGGATATCGGACTGCCGCCGAGGGATTCCAAAATGTCTGAGGCGTCTGAGACCTCAACCCCCTTGTAAAGAACACCGTCCGGCTCTATAGACACCAGCGGTCCGGCTGAACATAAACCAAGACATCCAACGCCTTTTACCTGGCACCAACTCTCCAATCCACGGCGACTAACCTCTTTCTCAAGGGCATCCTTCACCAGCCCGCTTTGACATGACAGACAACCGGCCGCAACGCACACGTGGATTCGATGTCTGAAACCTTCCTGTTTCTCTTTCTCAAGCCTGCCAATGTCCTGCAATTCCTCAATCGTCATCATGGCGCCACCTCCCTAATTGAGCCATAACTGACGCAGGGGTCATTTTGCCCTTCACTTCCCCATCAAAAACCACAGCGGGCGCCAAACCACAGGATCCCATACATCTGGCTGTCAGCAATGACACTTTGTTATCAGGAGTGGTCTGATTCTCAGATATTCCAAGATCTTCCCTTACCTGCTTAAGTATTGCGGATGATCCGGCGATGTAACACGCAGTCCCTGTGCAGACTACGCATGTGTGCTCGCCAGGAGGTTTTAAACTAAAAAAGTGATAGAATGTGGCTACACCGTAAACTCGGCTTAAAGGCAGGCGCAAGGACTGTGCGACGTATTTCAGGGCGTCCAGATCCAGGTATCCGAATGACTCCTGGATTACATGCAGAGTTTCTATCAACGCGTCTGGCCTCCCACCGTGCATGCGCATGGTGCGGTTCACCAGCCTCCATCGCCTATCCTCAGACTTTTCTGACTTTACAGGGCTTGGATTTGCCATCGGCTTAACCCCTCAATAAAAGATTAGGTCTGCTTATTCGGGCTTAAATGGACAAATTTTCAGTGTTAAATAAAACTCCAGAATTTTAGACAATTCCTAATGGGCAGCGTATCTGTGAATTCGGCAAAACCGGTGTCTAGTATCGCCGAACACCATTAGGTACTTATTGTAACTTATCCGAAAAATATTGAAACGAATAATCTACAAGGTATGAATAAATTAAGGCTGGTATTGTGGTGGGGCATGAGTGGACCGGGCCTGAAAACAGAAAGCCGACTCAACATTGATTCAATTAGTATGTTGGAGTCGGCTTCGCCTAACTATCTAATATAAATTATTTTTAGCACATCATATCAATTATGTTTCCTTAGTGGTAACCCCTACCGCAATAAGGGGAATCAGCAAATTCAGGGGTTCCGCAAATTACTGTCCTTACAGGCTCTTCATGAGAGGCGACCCATCGCCCAAAGTCATCTTCCTCGGGCCAAACCTCTACGCTAGGTCTATGGTTGGCTCCCTCTATTCGGTCGCCAAATCCCTCATTTATTCCATCTACGAATTCTTCTCTTATAGCCATTGTATTATCCTCCGTTTTCACGGTTTCGGTCTCTTTGTAAGTAGAGATGCGCCGAAGCCAAAGAGGATTCATGGAAAATTTTTTTTGGAAAAGGTTTAGCCCGAAAGACCCGTCTACTTCAGAATGCCCATTTATCGCGAACAACCGGCTTGTGCGATTGTTGTTTTCGTGCCCATCATTCGGTAGCCCCAAGCCCCACAAGGTAATCCCTGATCTCGCTCAAGCCATTCTGATTGGCGTAGCTAACGGCTGTTTCATCATTTCGGTCTTTTGCGTTGACATTAGCGCCCCTGGCAACCAACATTTTTACAATGTCGAAATGACCTTGTTTCGCAGCCTCCAGCAGGGGTGTCGATCCGTCAATATCCGCAAGGTTTGGATTTGCGTCCCTCTCAAGAAGCATGGAGACAGTTTTACTCATCCCTCGTTTAGAAGCTTCCAGAAGTGGGGTGGTTCCGTACTGATCACGAGCGTTAGGGTCGGCGCCGGCCTTGACCAGGCGCTCCACGTCGGAATTCAGACCTTTTTCCACAGCATCTATGAGGTTGAAGGTCTTCGAAGGAGACTGGGCGCCGGATTCAGTGATGATGACCAATACCACGGCCACGGCCACAAAAAGACCCAACATCATATAGCCAATTTTATTAAGCAAAGAACGCATAACCGACTTCCTTTCAGATTCGCAAAAATTTCGCCGCATCCTGATTTCCCACATCATGAATCTAATTTTCAATATTTTTGTTTCAAATTCATGCCAAAACTTGGGGCTTTCTTGATTCACTGTCGGAATACCGTAAACGACGCGGAAAGCTTAGTCGATTTAATTAATAATTACTTTATATTGACGTTCCTTCGATTGTAAGGGCTTTCAGCGGCAAACAAAAAAGCGACTATTTAAGCGTTTTGATGCTTGACTATGGCGCCAGGCTATGCCAAGATTGGCATATATGTCATTCACGACATATATACGAAGCTCTTCATATGAAAAACCATTTTTACTGGATTCGTCAGTATTCTGACGGACTTGCTCCTCAGGGCGCTTTATTTGTGGTCGTTAATTTTGTTGACTACATGCCCTGAACAATCTCACCAAACCAAGTTGTTGCACAAAGCTACGTTTTGCAAGGAGGTATTCCGTATGAGCGTAACCCGACGAGAATTTTTTCTGGTTTCGGGCCTTGTCGGAGCGGGGGTAGCCCTGTCCAGCCTCGGCATAGACATGGGGCCGGCCAAGGCCTATGCCGCTGAGCTGAAGATCGACAAGATGAAAACGGCAAAGGCCAGCACATCTGTTTGCGCTTACTGCTCCGTTGGCTGTGGTTTAATTGTAAGCACGGATGCAAAGACAGGAAAGATCATAAACATCGAGGGGGATTCTGATCATCCGATTAATGAAGGCGCATTGTGCGCAAAGGGGGCCGCGCTTTTCCAGACAACCGCTGCAAACCCGAATCGTTTGACCAAGGTTCTTTACAGGGCCCCTTATAGTGACAAATGGCAGGAAAAATCCTGGGATTGGGCGATTGCAGAGATCGCCAAAAAGGTTAAAGCGACACGCGACGCTGACTTCGTAGAAAAGAATGAAAAAGGTGAGATTGTCAACCGTGTCAACAGCATCGCTCATCTCGGCAGTTCCAACATAGACAATGAAGAGGTAGCGGCCCTTAACACGTTGGTTCGGTCCTTGGGTCTTGTCTACATAGACCACCAGGCTCGAATATGACACAGCCCCACCGTTGCGGCTCTGGGAGAGTCGTTTGGACGTGGGGCGATGACCAATCACTACATCGATATCAAAAATAGTGACTGTATCCTGGTAATGGGAAGCAATGCGGCCGAGAATCACCCGATAAGCATGAAATGGGTGATAAAGGCAAAAGAGGCAGGGGCAAAAATCATATCTGTGGATCCGCGTTTTACACGGACTTCATCTGTGGCCGATTTTTACACCGCCTTGAGATCCGGAACCGACATAGCGTTTCTTGGGGGTATGATCTACTACATCCTGGACAAAAACAAATACTTCAAAGACTACGTGGAAAATTACACAAACGCCTCCTACATTGTCGGGGAAAAGTTCGATTTCAAGGATGGTCTTTTCTCTGGCTACAACCCTGATACCCGAAAATATGACGCAAAGAATTGGGCATTCAAACGTGATGACAAGGGCGTTCCTATAAAGGATCCTACATTCCAGAATCCACGTTGCGTACTGCAGTTGCTTAAACAGCACTATTCCAGGTACACACCCGAAAAGGTTTCGCAGATCACCGGGACCCCTGTGGAAGACTTGTTGAAGGTCTATGAGATGTATTCCTCCACAGGAGTCAAGGATAAAGCGGGAACGGTCCTGTACGCTCTCGGTTGGACCCACCACACCGTGGGAACCGAGAACATTCGCGCCAGCGCCATCATGCAGTTACTGCTGGGGAACATTGGTATTGCCGGCGGAGGAATCAATGCTCTCAGGGGACAGCCCAACGTCCAGGGATCAACCGACGGATGTCTGCTATTCCATTTACTCCCTGGTTATTTGAAGGTGCCTCGCGCTTCACAACAGACTCTGGAGTCCTATCTAAAGGGCAACACTCCAACCACGGCCGAGACACAATCAGCCAACTGGTGGCAGAATTATCCAAAATATGCTGTAAGCCTTTTGAAATACCTTTACGGAGAAAAGGCTAACAAGGGGAATGATTTCGGATATTCCTGGCTACCCAAGGCCGAAGATGGCAAGACCTATTCCTGGCTAGACATTTTTGACGAGATGTATGCGGGTAAAATGAAGGGTATGTTCGTGTTCAGCCAGAATCCTGCGGGAAGTTCTCCAAATGTGAACAAAGTGGTCGCGGGAATGGCCAAACTCGACTGGCTTGTTCATACGAACATATTCAACAACGAGACAGCCTCATTCTGGCACGGCCCAGGCATGGATCCCAAGAAAATCAAGACCGAAGTGTTCTTGCTGCCTGCATCGTGCTCGGTCGAAAAGGAAGGAAGCCTTTCCAACAGTGGGCGTCTGTCCCAGTGGCGATACAAGGCTGCCGATGGACCTGGTGACACAATCTCTGATGGAGAAATGATCTCCAGGATCGTTCTCAAGCTCAAGGAACTTTACAGCAAAGACAAGGGAAAATGTCCCGAGGCCATTCTGAATATTCGATGGGAATTGCTGGATGCCAAAAAGAAGTTTGATTCCCATAAGATGGCTAAAGAGACTAATGGCTATTTCCTGGCTGACAAGACCCTTAAGGACCCGACAGGAAAAGACATAGAGTTCAAGAAGGGCAGTCTTGTTCCTTCATTTGCCTACTTGCAAGCTGACGGCAGCACATCGTGTGGCAACTGGCTTTATTGCGGAAGTTACACCAAGGACTCAAAAGACGGCAATCTAATGGCGCGGCGTGGCAAGGAAGATCCTACCGGACTGGGACTATTCCCGAACTGGGCATGGTGCTGGCCGGTCAACAGAAGGGTTCTTTACAACCGTGCGTCATGTGATCCAACAGGCAAGCCCTGGAACCCCAACCGGGTCTTGGTAGAATGGAAGGACGGCAAATGGGTGGGAGACATTCCTGATGGCCCTTGGCCACCGATGAGTGACAAGGAAAAAGGAAAGCTGCCATTCATAATGAAACCTGACGGAGTAGCATTCCTTTACGGGCCAGGTCTGGCCGATGGGCCTTTCCCCGAGCATTATGAGCCTGTTGAAAGCCCTCTGCCAAAGAACCTCATGTCAGCTCAGATGAACAATCCGGTTATCAAGATATTTAAGAGCGATCTCGACAAATTCGCCTCAAATGATCCGAACTTCCATATTGTTTGCAGCACTAACACCATCACCGAGCACTGGTGTTCAGGTTCTTTCACCCGTTGGCAACCATGGTTGCTGGAGGCTCAACCAGAGCTGTTTGTAGAAATGAGCCCAGCTCTAGCTCAAGAGAAAGGAATCAAGAACGGCGAACGGGTAGTGGTTTCATCCATTCGTGGGCAAGTCGAATGTGCGGCCATGGTTACTCCGAGGATGAGGCCGTTCAAGATTGATGGGAAAACTGTCCATCAGGTAGCCATGCCATTTGCATTCGGCTGGCTTTTCCCAAAAACGGGCAAAGATGCCACAACCAACCTGCTAACTCCTGGAGTTGGTGACGCCAACACCATGTGTCCTGAATACAAGGGATTCATGGTCAACGTAAAGAAAGCCTAGTGGAGGTGTAGAAAATGTCAAAGGGATTCTCAATATTAGTTGACACCTCCAAATGCACAGCTTGCAGAGGATGTCAGATAGCTTGTAAACAGTGGAACCAGCTACCGGCGACGGAAACCAAACAGTGGGGAAGCTATCAGAACCCCCAGGATTTGAACGCCGACACCTGGAAGGTGGTCAGGTTTGCTGACGGACTGGACGCTTCGGGCAAAGTCTACTGGAATTTCTTTTCTGACCAGTGCCGCCATTGCATGTCGCCTGGATGTATGGCTGAATCTGAAAAAGGTGAAATAATCCAGAACGAACAGACCGGAGCAGTAATTTTCACCCCAAAAACAAAAGAACTTAACTTTAAGGCCACTTTAGAGGGATGTCCTTACAACATTCCTCGACAAGACCCAAAAACTAAGGTTATGTTCAAATGCACCATGTGCTTTGACAGAATCACCAACAACCAGATCCCGGCTTGCGTGAAATCTTGTCCGACTGGAGCAATGGTTTTTGGTGAACGCGACAAAATCCTGGATTTGACCAAAAAACGCGTAGATGAACTGAAGAAAAGTTTCCCGGAAGCAAAAGCGTTAAACGCTGACGAAGTACGAGTAATCTTCGTGGTCAAGGGCGACCCCAAGAAGTATTACGAATTCGCCGCCGGAAAATAATCCTTTAAACTGATCACAACCATAATCCCGCCTGGATTTCTTTTCAGGCGGGATTTCTTTTTTATTGGGCTATTCGTATCTTAGAGCGTCTATGGGGTGCAATCTTGAAGCTTTGTATGCTGGATAAAATCCGAAAAAAATGCCCACGGCCGCAGAGAATCCGAGCGCCAGAGCTATAGCCGTCGGATCTATTATGGCAGGCCAGCTACTGGCTCGGGCAAAGATATATGACCCTATTATGCCGATAATTATTCCTATCAAGCCGCCCAACATGGATAGCGTGACCGCCTCGATGAGGAATTGCGACAGGATGTCGGCCGATCGAGCCCCAACCGCCATCCTTATGCCGATTTCACGGGTTCTTTCTGTCACTGAGACCAGCATAATGTTCATTATGCCTATCCCCCCGACAAGAAGCGATATAGCGGCAATAGCTCCCAATAGGGTTGTCATTATGTCCAAGGACTTTTTGGCTGTATTTAGTATCTCTGTGAGGTTCCTAACCGAGAAATCTTTCTCCTGGTTTCGTCCTATCTTGTGTCTCCTGGTAAGCAATTCGTCTATTTGTTTTTCTGCGTCAGCGATCTGATCCACGTCCTTGGCCTGAACAAGAATTGCCTTGACCTCATCCAGGAATGGCGACCCGAACAGCCGGTATTGAGCGGTTCTTATGGGCACGAATATGGCGTCATCCTGATCTTCTCCTCGAGGCGACTGTCCTTTCTTTTCAAGGACTCCGATAATCTCAAAAGGAGTGTTTTTGATTCTTATGTATTTACCTACAGGGTATTCGTCCCCAAAAAGATTTTCAACGACGGTTGTTCCAAGCAGGGCTACCTTTGAGGCGTAACGTTCATCCTCAGCCGAAAACATTCTGCCAAAACGCAAAGACCATTCCCTGATGGGGAAATGGTCCTTTGTGGTTCCATTTACCCTGGTGCGCCAGTTTCTGGCTCCATAAACCACTTGTGACACATCGCCCCAGGTTGGGGCTGCCAGTTTCACTGCCGGGGCTTCTTTCATCATCGCCTCAGCGTCAGACGTCTTCAATGTATGCACGGAACCGGATCCCAATCGCGCGCCCGTCTGTGTGGTAGCCCCCGGCACAACGATTATGATGTTGCTCCCGATGGATCGTATCTGGTCACCAATCATCTCTCGGGCCCCTGCGCCCACAGCAACCATTATTATTACGGCTCCTACCCCTATTACTATCCCTAGCATCGTGAGCAAGGATCTAAGAATGTTTGTGGTCAACGCGCCCGTAGCAATTCTAATGCCGTCTAGTGGATTGATCATATCGCTTCGCCAATCATTTACTACTGTTGTCAATTATATGTCGGCTAATATTTTTGGGCAATCAATCGGCTCAAGTTGCCCTCAGATCCGGCTTCAGGTTCATCCAACAAAATCCGCAGGCCGGGAAACAACCGACCCAGCCCACCCTCAGGAACCAGATATTCAGGCTTGAAATCTGGTTTCAGGCTGGTGTGTCTGTAATTGTACGTAGAATAATAAAGGAGCCCTGTGGGCTTGAGAGCGCCTAAAATTTTAGGGAGGAGAGGTTCAGAGTAAAAATAAAATACAAGGGCAACATCATATATTCCTTGCGGGATAGGGAAATCATCAAGGTCGGCGACTAGCCATCCCACTTCAAGTTTCAATCCCCTGGCCCTGGACTGAGCCTGCCTGACTCCTTCGTGACTTATGTCTAGCGCATCCACCCAATAGCCCCTCCCAGCCAGAAATATTGAGTTGGCTCCATGTCCACAGGCCAGATCCAGTCCACGCCCCCGAGAAAGTAGACCTGAATTCGACACCAGCAGATTATCGGGGCTTGCGGACCCCCCCGTGAACTCTTTGTAACGGGCATTCCATCTTTCTTTGTCTTTTTTCACGGGCTTTTTTGTGGGGATTTGATCAGGATTGAGATTCAGGCTCCGAAACATTTCCGGAGCCCTATATTATACAAAACCTTCCCGAGGAATGAGACGATTAAAGTCCTAACCGTCGTATCCATGACGCTCGAGTTCAGCGTACCATGATTCCGGGTCCTGAAGATAAAGCTTGAGATCCTGCAACGCGGCATGATGTTTCTTTTCTTCGATGAGCATCAGTTCGCAAAATTCCTTTTCCATGGCGTCAGTAGCCTTGGCAAGAGAATCTTCGTAAAATTTGACAGCGCCCAACTCCATTTCAATTCCAATTGACAGGGCTTCAATATCTCCTGTTTCCCCTTTAACCCTGGGTCCGAGTTTCTGCATGCGCTCCTTGAAAAGTTTTTCGAGGTCATCGTTTTCGACCTTGAATTTCTTCCATTGGTCGGACCATGCTTTTCCACCCTGAAGTTCGTCCGATATTTCCTTGATTCTCGATATGTGGGCCCCCTCATCGATCATGAGTGTTTTGAACATATCTTTACCAAGCCGGTCGACACAAGACTCAGATGCCTGTTTGTAGAAATCCCTACCCCTTTGTTCCTTCTCCAGAGCAGCGGCCAACATAGCCATAATCGCCTCATTGTGATGCGTCATAGAATCCTCCTGAATTAATTGAAAAACGCCCCACCGTCTGTTAATTACGGCAAGGCCATTCTTATCTGGCTGTGCGCCATGGACATTTACGCTGACAGATTATGCAGGGGTCGCCGGGTAAGTGAATACCCTTGATCCAAGCTCCTTGTCTATCATGAAAAGCCCACCACCATGATCTCCGGCAAGTTTTAACTGCTGGACCACTCCATCCGCTGAGGCCTCTTCTTCTACCTGCTCGGTCACAAACCATTGGAGGAAGGCGTTAGAGGCATGGTCTCGCTCTTCAAGGCTAATGTCAACAAGCTTGTTAATGAGTGAGGTAACTTTTTGCTCGTGCCTGTAAGCCTCCTGAAATGCTGCCAAGGGTGATTCCCACCTGGTCGGCGGACAATCAACTGCTTTAAGATTGACTGTGCCACCTCGCTCATTGATAAAATCGAAAAATTTCATGCTGTGTAGGAGTTCTTCCTGAGCCTGAACCCTCATCCATGTTGAAAACCCGTCCAGATTTATGGATTTGAAATACGCTGCCATGGAGAGGTAAAGGTAGGCTGAATATGTCTCGGCATTTATCTGTTCGTTGAACGCATCCTCGATTCTCTGATTCATCATTTTTTTGCCCTCCTGCATCTCTACACTATTTTAATATAATTAAACACTGATGTGGTAAAAGCGCATTCGTCAAGACATGGTTCCAGACCAAATCAGTTTACTATAGTTAATCATTCAATTCCCATAGTCAATCTATCAGGCTTGCCATCATAAATGAGCCACAATTGACTTAGTGGTTGATCAGGCTTTCACTAACTGCTGAACCAGGTTATTGGACGACCCTCTTATTGTAGATCATGTAATAGATGGTTGGCACGACTACAAGTGTGAAAACAGTAGAGGCAAAAATGCCAAAAATGAAAGACCATGCCAGCCCTGAAAAAACTGGATCCAGGGTGATGACCCAGGAACCAAAAATCGCCGCGCCTGCCGTCAATAGAATTGGAGTAAACCTGACTGCGCCGGATTCTATCAGGGCCTGCCTCAAGGTCTCTCCCTCATTTACACGGACATGAACAAAATCTATCAGTATTATGGAGTTCCTGACCACAATCCCTGCCAAGGCTATCATTCCTATCATGCTTGTGGCTGTAAAATAAATACAGTCGGTATAAGGTCCAATTTTTTGGGCCAAGACAAGATTGAGGAAAGCAAAGCCCGGCAAAATCCCTATCAGGGTAAGTGGAATGGCTACCATTATTACCAGGGGCACTGAAAAGGACTCTGTTTGTTGGACCAACAGAATGTAGATCAGTATCAGAGCCCCGGCGAAGGCTAACCCGAGATCCCGGAAAACCTCAAGGGTTATCTTCCATTCCCCCTCACCTGCCCAGTTGATCCTGTAACCCGGGCTCAACTTGGCCTCACCCATGGAGCCCATCAAGTCAATAATGGCATTCACGGGGCTTTTTCCGGCAGTCTCTGCCGTCACAAACACTACCCGGTCCAAGTTCTTACGATATATTGTCTGATCGACAGTTCCTTCCTGTATAGAGCCGAGTTCATGAAAAGGGACCATCGTTCCGTCAGATCCTTTGATCCTCAATGGGCCCATATCCTGAAGCCTGGACCTCAGTGATCTGGGAAGACGGACATTGACTTCAAGAGGAGTCCTTTCTCTATCATCGTGAATTATAGTTGGAGATTCTCCGCCGAGAAAGATTGCTGCGGATCTCGCCACGTCCTCCACCGTAATTCCATTCAGACCGGCTTTTACTCTATCCACCAGAAAATTAAACTGTTTCTGTGGGGCTAGGGTCGAATCATCGACATCAACCACATTGGGCGTGGATTCCATGACTTTTCTGACCTTCCTGGCCTGCTCAATCAACGATTCGTACGACGCCCCGAAAGGCCCATAGACCTCAGCCACTATGGTCGAAAACACCGGTGGCCCTGGAGGAACCTCAATCAATTTTATTACCGCCGACCAACGCCTGGCAATTTCGTCGATGTCAGAGCGCATGCGAAGAACCAGGGCGTGACTCTGAAATTCCCGCTCATGCTTTTCAAGAAGATTCACACGAATGTCAGCCAGTGCGCTGCCACGTCTCAGGTAGTGCTGGCGAACCATTCCATTAAAATCCATCGGGGAAGCAATTCCCACAAAAGACTCGACATCACGGACCTCATTGACTCTGGACAGGTACCGTTCAATGTCCTGAACAACTTTATCGGTGGTTTCAAGGGTGGTTCCTTCAGGCATGTCCACCTGAACAAGCAATTCATTCCTGTTGTCAAAAGGAAGCATTTTAACCGGCACAACCCCCAGAACCAGCAACATAACTGAAAAGACCAGCGCCGCAACAGTTCCGAGAATCAATAGACGGCCATTTGAAGGACTATCCAGAAACGGAGTGATTATTTTGCTATATGTCCTATAAATAGCTCCTTCTTCGAAACTATGAGGTTTAGACTCCTTGTTATACTCGCCTTTCAAGGCATGGTAGGTGGCCCATGGGGTAACAGTGAAAGCTATTGCGAGCGACAGCAGCATTGCTATCGGAACATTTAGGGCCATAGGCCTCATGTATGGACCCATCATTCCGCTGATAAAAAACAGAGGTATGAAGGAGGCGATGACAGCAAAGGTCGCCAGTATGGTCGGGGGCCTTACTTCATCTACCGCCAATAGCGTGGCATCCAGCGGTGGATGTTTTTTTAACTGAAAATGCCGGTGTATGTTCTCAACATCAACAATCGGGTCATCCACCAGAAGACCAAGTGACAGGATAAGAGCAAAAAGGGTGACCCTGTTGATTGTGTAGCCGAACAGCAGATTGGCCAGTAAGGTCACAGCCAGGGTCATGGGAACTGCCAAAGCTACTATCATGGCCTCTCGAGTTCCCAGAATTATTGTCAGAAGAGCTATCACACTTATGACGGCTATGCCAAGGTGCTTCACAAGTTCATCGACCTTTTCATTTGCCGTTCTTCCATAATTCCTTGTGACAAGTGTGAATACATCGGACGGAAGCAATTCGGATTTGAGTTCATTCACTCTTTTGATCAGGCTTTCGGATACTTGTACAGCGTTGGTTCCTTTGCGCTTGGCCACTGCAATCGTAACCTGCTGGTAGGACTTCCCCGGCTGAGCCAGATCGATGGCCTTTGTTTCGCTGTCTACCGGCGCCCCCGGGCCAAAAGTGAGTCTGGTGTAGGAACTTACTTCGGCTGGACCATCGACTATGTCGGCTACATCCCTGAAGTAGACCGGGCGGCCTGCATGGACACCCACTATCAGTTCACTCACCTCAGAGGCTGATCTTAGAAATGGCCCTGCGTCAACCGCGACTTCCTTGTTGAGAATGTCCATGTTGCCGGCACGCAGATTTACATTGGCCCCCTTGAGAGAACTCACGATTTCCAGAACAGAAACTCCCCTTGCGGCCATTTTTTCCGGTTGGAGCAATACTCTGACCTGCCTCGACCTTCCACCAACAACATAGGCTCGACCTGTGTCAGGGATACTCTGGATTCGGTGCAAGATTTCGTCTGCGACACGTCTGAGTTCAAAGTCCGAATATACAGGGCTGTACAAAGAAAACGTGACTATTGGCACGTCATCGATTTCTACTGGCTTTATGACCCAGCCGGTGACACCTGGAGGGACATCCGAAACATAGGACATAACCTTGTTGTGGGTCTTTAAAATGCTGTCTTCACGGTCTTCGCCAACATAAAATCTTGCGGTCACAATAGCCGATCCGGGTTTGGAGACCGAATACACATATTCGATCCCGTCAATCTCCCAGATCTTTCTCTCAAGGTTGATAGTGACCAGGTTCTCAACTTCCCTGGCTGAGGCTCCCGGAAAATTCACCATGATGTCTACGACAGGAACAACTATTTGAGGCTCTTCCTCCCGGGGTGTCAATGTGAGGGCCGCCACACCGGCCAAAAGTGAAGCCAGAATGAAAATGGCAGGCAGCTTTGAGACAAGAAAAGCCTCAACCATCTTTCCAGTCAAACCGAGATTGTACTTTTCAGCCAGACTCATGGAATTTTTAACCCTTTTCACAATTAAACAGTGAGTGATATTAGGAACTTGTCAATTGGTCGCCTATGGTGGTGACATCGGGGATCAAACCATTAAATAAACAATTCTACTGTGTAGCGCCCCTAAAATTAGCATTCATGTGTTTTACGGTCAACATTAGTAGTTTTTTATTGTCGCCCTGCCTGCCACTGAAGCAGTAGCGCTTGATACGAACCATACCTGATCTTTAAACACTCGCAGAAAAAGTCGAACTCAGATCGGATATCCCCACGGAACTTGCTTCATTCCCGATTTTGGACTGAACGACCAATCGACTAATGGAAACAAAGTTTTTTGACCACAAAACCAGAAAACAATGGCGGATTGGATCAAATTGTTGTAAATAGGAAGATGTCAAGCTTTCCTTCTGAGAGCAGAGAATTTAATCAATCAAAGTTACAATCGAAGAGGGTCAGATCATTCTTGACATGGCATATTTTATTCTGTTAACCAAGTAACATTCGTGAGAATTATAAGTGAAACTGGTAAGCTGGTTGGTGATGGGCTTCAGCTTGGCGCCTCAATCGTATTTGCTATATTTATTGGGGCTGGCATCGGATACTGGCTGGACGGTAAACTCAACACTTTTCCCTACTTAAGCATTATTTTTTTCTTTTTCGGAGTCGCCGCAGCTGGACGAAATGTCATGATTGAGGTTCGCAAGCAACTCCGCAAAGATCAGGTCAAAAAACCGGATGGATTTTCAGAAAATCCCTAAAATTTGGTTCGGATTATCTTCAGGTGTTTTTCTGGTGGGTCTTTTAGCCAGCGCCATACTTGCTTCACATCATTTCACTCTGGCTTTCCTCATCGGAGCTGCGCTTGTTTTGGCTAACACCTGGTTGTCTGCGCGCCGGGTAGGTCAAGCCTCTTTCAAGGATAGAAACAGAGCCATGGTAACTCTCATGGGTGGTTTTTATGTGAGGCTGATCGCAATGGGAGTTTGCCTTTTTGCACTAATACGGTTTGTGAACATTGATCCGGTTGGATTGCTCACCGGTTTGTCGGTGATGCCCGCAGGGTTATTAGTCTTGTTGATTCTGATATACATATCGAATAGAAGGCCTCAGGAGGTTCAATAAATGTCAGCAGATATTCATCCGCCGGTTCTAACTGACGTTATAGCCAATCCGTTGCTGCATTCAATGCATGATTTTTTCGATAAGTATGGAGTGACTCACGCTGACGTCAATAATGTCCTCAACACATGGGTGGTGATGATAATACTCGTGGTGGCGTCACTATGGGTAAAGGGGAAACTTGAGACCATTCCTCGGGGCTCCCAGAATTTCTGGGAGGTTGTTGTTTCGACCCTTGACGACATTGTCACCCAGACGATGGGTGAACATGGAAAAGCCTATTTTCCGCTCATAGCGTCTCTGGCGCTTTTCATTCTATCGTGTAACCTCATTGGGATAATTCCCTGGTTTCAATCCTCGACGAACAATTTGAATACCACGTTGGCCTTAGCTTTGGTGGCCTTCATTACAACTCACTACGTCGGAATCAAGGCTCACGGCAGTCATTATTACAAGCACTTCCTTGGTCCGGTGCCGTGGTTGGTGTGGCTGATGCTCCCCATCGAATTGATCGGACATTTAAGCCGTATACTTTCACTGAGCTTTCGACTTTTCGGCAACATCATGGGTGAAGATTTGGCTATCGTAATCCTCACCTTGTTGGTGCCTTACCTGGTTCCATTGCCAATGATGTTCCTGCAAGTGTTCACTTCTTTCATACAGACGTTGGTGTTCATCATGCTGACCATGATGTACATCGTTGGTTCACTGGAAGAAGCTCACTGATATCAGAATTACGGAGGTTTTATAAATGAAGAGAGTAGTAGTAGCCGGATTGATGACAATCGCAATCAGCCTGACCGCAGGCATCGCATTTGCCGCTGACCTCAATGCAGCAGCAGCCAGTGTAGTATCATACACAGTTTTGGCCGCCGGCCTGGCAATCGGTCTTGGAGCGATTGGAAGTGGTATCGGTATGGGAACCGCCATCGGTGGAGCCTGCGAAGGCACATCAAGAAACCCCGAAGCCGGTGGACGTATCCTCACAACCATGATCATCGGTCTGGCCATGATCGAGTCATTGACCATTTACGCGCTGGTCGTGGCTCTTATTCTTCTTTTCGGTAACCCCTACGCCAGGTTGTTGGGCGCATAACTCCTTCTCACGTCGGGGGACCTTAGCGTCCCCCGATTTCTTTCCCGGGTATTCCGCCAGTTTCCTTTCCCAAATTTCCTCAATGAATTGCAGCGACGACTTATTTTAAGTTATTGACGCAATTTAATGTCGGAATGCCTTGAATGATTCATCAGCATCTATTATTAGAATCTAGCCGTAGGGGAAATTGGAGCGATTTGCGAGTCCGGTTCAACTTCCTGCACATCCCCAGGTTACTTTGAGGACGATCATGGAAATGCGTATGAAAGCGACTTCAACCAACATGAACGATATAAGTGACGGAAAGTCATCCATTCTCAATAGGCGCAACGACAATGAACAGACTTACGCGTTTGCTGCGAGTGATGAAACTTCAAACTCCATCGCATACGGCAGACCGGTCAGGAATGACGGCGACTTTGCAAAGCTCCAAAGCCAGTTAGCCAAGGGATCTGCCAAACTATGCCCGGTATGTGGCGGAGTGATGAAAAAGAAGACGAGAAGAATTCTCTCCTGGCTCCACGGGATGGCTCTTGTGATAGCTGGCTTAGTCCTTATGGGAACATATGGATGGGCCACTCACTTCTATCAGGCTCCATGGATGCTTAAATTTGCTCTTCCTGCGATTTACTATATCGGATCCATTTTCATCGGTGTCGGAATACTATTTTTTTTTATAAGGGAGAATGTATGGAAGTGCTTGGAATGCCGTGAGATATCAAAGCGCTAATAATTTATCCCGTGATCTTGCCCTGCCATGCTTCAAAAATTTGACTTGCCGGATATAACCTAATGTTTTAAAATCCTAAGTTTGTTACTACTCCTTGCCCGTAGAGGGCTTGACAGCCGAGAGGAGAATCTATGAGACGCTATGAGGCGGTGGTCATCATCGAGCCGGATGTGGCGGATGATGAAGTGAAGGCTCTCACCGAGAAATACGGTGATTTGATCAAGAGCCACGAAGGCGAAGTTATCAAGATAGAGGACTGGGGCATCAAGAAACTGGCCTACCTGGTAAAGAAGAGGGACAAGGGTCGGTATATTCTGTTTGATTTTGTCAGCGGTCCCACATTGATCAGCGAACTTGAACGACAATTCAAGATCACAGAAAACATCATGAAGTATTTGACGGTCAAGCTGGACGAAGACGTGGATCTGGAGGCTTTCAAGGCGGGCGCCAAGGTAGAGGAAGCCCCTGAGGAAGCTCAGACGAAGGATGAGACTGCGGAATCACCAGTGGAATCGGAAGAACAGGCGGACGCCGAGAAGGAGGAGGAAGAATCATGAGCAGACCCCCAAGGCGTAGGCCTTTTCCACGAAGTAAAGTTTGCAGATTCTGCGCTGATTCATCACTGAGAATGGACTACAAGGAACCAAACCTTCTTCGCCTTTTCATAACAGAGCGCGGCAAGATCGTTCCGCGCAGGATATCCGGTAATTGCGCCAAGCATCAGAGACAACTGACAACCGCTATCAAGCGTGGACGCAATATAGCCCTTTTGCCGTTTACGGTTCCCCGACGGTAGACTCAGCTTAGTGGAGAGACGAAATGAATGTTATACTACTTGAGAATCTTGACGATTTAGGCGC
>CALDNG010000401.1 GCA_937915285.1 uncultured Desulfomonile sp.
ACTTTATTACATGAACAAATCCGCCTCACGAATGCTCTCTGACAACAGCTCGCTCAAGAATTACCTGTTTGGAACGTCCAGTCTTGATGACGAGCTACGAAATTATTATCCTGAAAAGCTTCTTGTAAATCTTTCCCGGGCAAACTTTGATAATGGAGACACAGTAGAGATTTTTGGGAAACGTGTAGAAATTGGAACTGACGGCAGACGCTATGAATTGCAGCTAGGACCTCAGGTAATACTGATAAGGGATATTACGGACCAGTTCCTTGTTAGCAAAGAGATTGGCAAGCTTTATCGACACGAGTTAGGGGCGGCGCTCGACATAATGGGAATAGGACTGCAAACCGCCAGGCAGATGATAAAGGACGATAAAACCGAAGACGCTCTGAATTTTATAAATCAGGTCGAGTCAAAGAGGCAGCAGCTCGTGTCCATGCTCGAAGAGCGCATAGACTTCATAAGATTGCATTCGGACTCTTTTCGCATAACCCCTTCACAGGTCAACCTGAATGTCACGCTCGAAAAATGCGTATCAAGTTACAGACAGGCAGCCGTAGAGAAAAAGATCACAATTTCTGCCAATCATCTAAAGACTCATGCCGTGTATGTAAGTGGCGAGGAACGATTTCTCATTAAACTATTTGACAATCTGCTAAGGAATGCAATCAAGTTCTGTAATGAGTCCGGAGCCATAAAAATTACTCTTGGAGTCAGACGTTCGGAGGCCTTGGTCAAGCTAGAGGACAACGGCGTAGGAATACCGGAGAAAAATTTAAATAGAATTTTCAGACTGGGCTTCACCACAGGAGGAAGCGGAAGAGGACTATATTTGGCCAGGAAAATAGCCCAGGCTCATTCCGGACGTATAGAAGTCAAAAGTAAAGAAGGGCAGGGCTCCTCTTTCTCTGTTTTTCTTCCGCTGGTCGTGGAGGCAGAAGAATGAACTCAAGGATGAGATTGCTGATAGCAGATGATGAGCCTATCATTCGCGACACTGTGCGTCTCATGCTTGGCGCAATTTATGAAATCGACCAGACGGACTCGGCCAAAGGCCTCAGAAAAACAATCAAAAAGGGATTCGACGCAGTATTGCTCGATATAATGTTTCCAGATGGCAATGGAATAGATCTTTGCCGGGAACTAAAGGGTTCTTACCCCGATCTTACTGTCATAATAAGCTCTTCCATGGAGACGGTGGATGCATGGAATTCAGCTTTTGACGCAGGCGCCGACAGTTACATAGAAAAGAGGGAAATCCTGAATCAGGATCCACGAAAAATTTCCCTTATGATTAATAACCTAGTGGAGAGAAACAAACTCAGACGACAGGCAGAGGATCAGAACAAGTGGCAGGCTGAGTTGCTCTCAGTCCTGTCCCACGACGTCCGGGCGCCTTTCCAGTCCGTCTTGGCCTCCCTGAATCTGTTGCAAAAAAGCGTCGTAACTCCGGAGATGAAACCAGTGATCGACGAAACGCTTGAATCGGTTCGTCAGCAACTTGCATTCATAAACGCTCTTCTCGATTTAATGAGGCTCGAATCAGGAGTCACAAGCCTCAGATTGACACGTTTTGATCCCAATCTACCTGTTAACCAGAGTGTCCAGACGGTAAAGAGTTTGATGTCAGGAAAAAGTCTTGATCTGAAATTGAACCTTGGAACCGGTTTACCCCAGATCAGCGCCGACATCGCCCAGATGGCCAGGCTGGTCAACAATCTGCTAAGTAACGCCATTAAATTTACCGCGCGTGGCGGATGGATTGAAGTTGCCACGAAGATGCGCTCAAAAAACGGTGTCGACGGAATCGAGATATTGGTAAAAGACAACGGAACTGGAATCAAGGAGGCTGACCGGAATTGCATCTTTGACAAATTCCGTAGGGGAAAGGATAGAGGCACTGAAGGTGAAACAGGTTCTGGTCTCGGGCTTGCAATGTGCAAGGAAATTGTCCAGTTGCATAACGGGGAGATTTCCCTTGACAGTAAACCCGGTGAAGGAAGCGCATTCAGGATATGGTTACCCCTGGAATTTCAGAGGGACGGATAGGGTTTTGATTCACCACGAAAAATCGATCGTGGACGCAAGCCTCGAACTGGTAAGGCCATGAAAAAACAAAACTGTTTGATCTATTGTGTGATCCTTGGAGCGCTTCTGACCCTTGCTGGCTCAGGATGCGACCTGGCTCCGGCAAAGCCTGAAGAGGCGTTCATTGTATACAGAGACCGAATGAAAAACGCACAGATAAACAGCGCACGTCCAATGTTATCTCAGAATTCGCTTGAGCTGGTCCAAATGATAGAGTCTACTTACCATCCTGACCAGGCTCCTGAAAACATTGCCTTTCTCAATATCCTTGATCCTACCGCCATCCCGACACCCCTCAAGATAGAGGATACACGTGCCAGCCTGGAGGTGAGGACTCTCAAGGGTTTGACCAGGACTGTTGTGCTAACTCGGTCGGATTCCAAGAGCAAATGGAAAGTTGATTTGACAGAAGAGCTTAGATTGCTTGGTAATTTTCTGGCGGCACGAAAAACACTGGACTCCATGCAGGAACAGGCTGGAGAGTTTGCCGCGACCTGGAAAGCTATGGACAGCCAGTTGAGTAAGAAAAATGTCACGGACAAGGACCAGGAGGCGCGAGACCATGCTCGGGAGACAAAAAAATCAACGCTCAAAAAACCGGCGAAGGCCCAGAAAAAAGGGCCTTCATCCAGGGAAGAGTAAATAATGCGAGCCGAATCATCCTTGAGACAATTTTGACAACTGTTCCGCAAGTAACTTGTTAAGCATCCCAGGATTGGCTTTGCCCTTGGACGCCTTCATGGCCTGTCCCACAAAGAAACCCATCACCTGAGTCTTTCCGCTAAGATACTTGCTCACTTCGTTGGGGTTGTCCTTCAGAATCTGCAAGATTATGTTTTCAAGTTCCGAGGTGTCTGAGACCTGCATGAGGCCTTTTTCCTGGACAATTTTTGCAGGATCCTCGCCTGTGGCCCACATGTCATCGAACACAGTCTTGGCGATCTTGCCGGATATTTTTCCTTCCTCAATCATCTGAAGCAGCGAGGCCAGTTGTGATGGTTTCACAAATATTTGGCTGAATGACTTCTCATCCGCTTTTAAAGCCCTCATGAATTCAGTCATTATCCAGTTGCTGACCGACTTGGGGTTATTGAAGGATTTAACAACTTCTTCAAAATATTCTGCAAGTTCCCTCGAGGCTGTGAGCACTCCCGCGTCGTAAGAAGGTATCCCAAATTCGCTGATGAAGCGTTCTTTTTTTTCTGCAGGCAGTTCAGGCAGTGTTTGTCTTATTTGATCCACCCATTCTTCGGGCACATGCAACGGCAGTAGGTCCGGGTCTGGGAAATATCTGTAATCGTGCGCCTGTTCCTTGCTACGCATGGAAACGGTGGATCCAGTCACCGGGTCAAAGAGTCTGGTTTCCTGCACGATCCTGCCACCGTCCCTCAACACATCAGTGTGCCTTTCAATTTCATATTGAAGGCCTCGCTGGACGTTACGGAACGAATTCATATTCTTAAGTTCAGTTTTTGTCCCTAAAGCCGTAGTTCCAACCGGCCTCAAAGAGACATTCGCGTCACACCTGAAGCTTCCTTCCTCCATGTTCCCATCGCATATTCGCAGGTAGACAAGCACCGAATGAAGCGTTTTCAAATAACTCGCTGCTTCTTCAGGTGACCTCATATCCGGTTCTGAAACGATTTCAATCAGCGGTACGCCGGTTCTGTTGAGATCAACGTAGGAAACAGGCTTGAATTCGTCATGAACAAGTTTTCCCGCATCCTCTTCCATGTGAATCCTGGTAATTCCGATTTTTCTCTGACCGCTCTCTGTTTCCACCATCACCCAGCCATGCTCTGAAATAGGCAGTTCATACTGGGATATTTGGTAGTTCTTGGGCAAATCCGGATAATAATAGTTTTTTCGGGCAAACCTGCTGAATTCATTAATCCGGCAATTGCACGCTAGGGCCATCTTGATCGTGAATTCAAGAGCCTTTCGGTTGAATACCGGCAGAGTTCCGGGCATGCCCTGACAAATCGGACATGTGTTCATGTTGGGCTGCGCCCCAAACCTAGTCGAGCACGAACAAAAGGCCTTAGAATCCGTGAGTAATTGAGCGTGAATCTCCAGTCCTATAACAGCTTCGTATTCCATAGTCCCCTCAGTTAACCTTCAGCGATGGCCTGGCGAGGTGGCGCTTGGCACAGTTCTGGAAGGCAGACGATAATTGTATGAGTTTGGATTCCTTAAAGTGCGACGCTATGAGCTGGATGCCGATGGGCAGCCCTTCAGAGGATAAGCCCCCTGGTATGGAAATCCCAGGCAAGCCCGCCATGTTTACAGGGATTGTGAAAACATCGGTGAGATACATCTGCATCGGGTCATCAATCTTTTCTCCAATCCTGAAAGCAGGCGCCGGCGCTGTGGGGCAGAGGATAGCGTCACAGGATTCGAAAGCCTTCTTGAAGTCCTCGGTTATTAGAGTTCGTATTTTGGCAGCCTTCAGGTAGTAGGCGTCATAGTATCCGGAAGATAGGGCATAGGTTCCTAGCATGATGCGTCGTTTGACTTCTTGGCCAAATCCTGCGGCCCTGGATTTACAATACATGTCAATCATACCCTCTACATCCGGGGCTCTGAAACCATACTTTACACCATCATAGCGAGCCAGGTTTGACGAGGCTTCACAAGGCGCTATCACATAATATGCGGCAATACCGTAATCTAGATGTGGAAGTGAAAGCTCGATGAATTTTACCCCTAGGTCCTCAAAAACCCTTTTTGCATCAGCCAGCACATTTTCCACATCCCGGTTTTCTATTTTTTCGAGAAACTGGGAAGGAGCCCCGATGGTCATTCCTCCCACCGATGTGTTCAGGAAGGCTGTGAAGTCCGGGTGATTCACCGGAGCTGACGTCGAATCCATAGGGTCATGCCCGCAGATGAGATTTAGAAGTAAGGCTATATCATTTACATCCCGCGCAAACGGGCCTATCTGGTCCAGGCTCGAGGCGTATGCCACAAGACCGAACCTAGACACTGATCCATAAGTCGGTTTCATGCCTGAAACCCCGCAATAAGATGCAGGAAGTCTTATAGATCCACCGGTATCCGAACCTAGGGAAACAGTTGTTTCGCAGGCTGCGACAGAAGCAGCCGAACCTCCGCTTGAGCCGCCCGGCGTAAGGTCCAACCCCCAGGGGTTTCTCGTGGGACCCCAGTGGGATGTCTCAGTTGAAGACCCCATCGCAAATTCATCCATGTTTGCGCTGCCCAGGATTACCATACCTTCACGTTCGAGCTTTTCCACTACCGTAGCATTATAGGGCGGTTTGAAATTCTCAAGTATTTTTGAGCCGCATGTAGTTCTTCGTCCTTTAAAACACATGTTATCTTTTATGGCTATTGGTATGCCAGTCAGGGGAGAAGACGCGCCGGACGCCAGGAGACTATCAGCTCGGCGGGCAGACTCCAGGGCTGCCTCCTCATCCAGGCTTACAAACGCCCTGACGTCAGGTTCAACCTCTTTGATGCGATCAAGAACAGATTGTGTTATCTCCACCGAAGATGTTTTTCCCTGCCTAAGCAAACTCATCAATTCATGTGCGGATTTACTGAAAAGGTCAGACAAAGGATTCTCCCTTTCTACAAGACAGTTTCGAGAGTTTATCGTTTTTAATCTATGATTTTGGGTACCTTGAAAGAGGTGCCTTCAATTGATGGCGCATTTGAAAGGGCCGCCTCAATGGGCAAAGAGGGTTTGACCACGTCATCCCTCAATGGATTGAACAATTCCACAGGACTGGCCATAGGTGGGACATTTTCGGTATCCACTTCTGCCAGGGTGTCCATGTATTTTAAAATATCATCGAGCTGGCTCAAGTATTTGGCCTTCTCTTCCTGCGTCAGGTGAAGTCTACCTAATACAGCCACATAATCGACCTGTTCCGGGGTTATTTTCACAGTTAGCCTCTAATCTGGTGAGTTATTTTCATCCTATCTTAAAACTTCAACTTTATAATTGGAAAATTCAACAGTCAAGCCGGAGCTTATGGAGCTGAATAAATGAACAGCCCTTGAGTTCCAGACTAAGTTGCTCTATTGTATAAGTTCCCGTGACCATTGGTATTTATGTCTGACGGAAGGGTTGGTTAATTTATCCACCACTTCTTTTGGTAGGGGGCCTGCAGGCGCTTCATGCAGACTGAACTGCGTCGGTCTACCCTGATCGTCCATGAATGAATCCCACTTGAAAAGTTTTCCCGGGACAAGGCTTTCGGCTTGCATCAGAGGATATATGGCAGGCTTCTCAATTCCTTTGAGGGTTTCCCCCATGCCTGCAGCCTTTGAACTACCGTGGCAATCATGGCAACTTCTTCCCAGCTTTGAGGTCGTGTGAGGGGTATAAGGGTTAACTATGAAAGCAGGGCGTTTTTCGCCTGTGTCAGGAACAACCCTGTCCCAAACGGCCAAGTCATTCCTGTCCACATACGATATTACATATTGATACATGGGCCTCAAAACCGTGACCATGCCTTTGGAATCAAGACCGAGTGGAGGATTTGACCACCTTCGCAGTATCCAGCCCCTGTACCAGACTCCTATTCGGGAACGATTGTTCAGCCAATCAAAAGAATAGGGTGGCTTCCAGTCATCCTCCGGTAGGTTGGGTGTTCTTCCCTCTTTAGGTGGAATGAGTTCTGCAAATGCTCCGGCGTAACGCTTGATAAGCGCCTGCGCCTGAGGGTCATTCTGCGACGCGTTGATAGACCACTTCCAATATTCCGGCCTCTCATCGAGCATCAAATTGAGGCCATAGTCCTGAAAAGACCATGCCGCATGACAAGCTGAACAGGCAAGCTTCCCGGAATGGGCTTTAATACTGTGAGCCATAATTTCGGCATTCCATTTCGGGATATGCCTCTCTTTTTTCCCCATCAAAATAAGGTTTCCTGCAACGTCTGAAAGCACCGAGGGGTGATTGCCATCAACATGACAGCCGCTGCAAGTAATCCTGACATTTTTTGTAAGCCCTTCTGGAGGTTTTCCTGTTCCGTGTATCTCGTCAAGGGTGTGGCAATCCGCACAACCCATTGAAGCCCTGAAGTGGGTATCCGGGCTCAGCCTGTGTTGCTCCGAACCATAAATGGTTGGGGCCTGATGTCCGCCAACAATTGGCGACTTGAATCCGCGATTATGGTCCTTTTCATAAAGGCCAACGAAATCAGAGCCCACGTGGTTTGAATTGTGACATTTGAGACACGCTGTCACACCCACGTTTCTCACAATGGCGTGATAAGAAGGTTTTCCGGCGCTGGTGTTGGAGTAGGCAATGTGACAGGCTGAGCATCCCTTGCCTTTGCTCTCTCCAGGGCGATTGGAACCCTTGGTGTGAAGGTGACACCGCAGACAGGACCTGCGCAGTAGGTCAGCGCCCAGGTTGATGGAAATTTGCTCCCCTTTTTCCATTCCCTCAGCAGATGAAGCCGACTCTTGAATTGTACTCAAGAAAGATGACGGATCTGGCGCCTCGGTTAGGTTGAATTCGCTCACAGTGGCATAGAAGGGTTTTGAGCACTCCTTTGCCCCAAAAGCGAACAAGGTTTGGTTGATCATCCTGGGAGACAAAGCCATGGGCGATCGTTTAACCTTGTGCGTCACTTCCGGGTGACATTTTCCACATGTATTATCAACGACACACAGTGATCCAGGGTCCGGTATAAGTCCTTTGTGCGCCTGTTCCTTGACATCTGCGCTTATGTCACCGCCGTGGCATTTATCGCATGAAATGGCGTGCGAAGGGTCCATTCGTGAATTATCCTGGTGACATGACACGCATCGGGGAGATCCTTTGCATTCGACCAGAGCTTCAATAGATGGCTTTGATCCCCACCATTCCGGATAGAGTTCAACCACGCCTGAAGTGATAGCATTGTCTTGCGGAACCAGACTGATGTCTGTTTCAGTTGGCGCACCATGCCCCGCAGAAATAGTGATGGACGACAAGACAGTCAAGACAAGAATGATCTTTAGCAGTTTCATGCAGTTCAGTCGAATTAATCAATTCCTCGGAGGCTCTTGAAAATCATTATCGGAACTGTCCGACGATTCTCTCCAGTTGTCCGGTTGGTAAAGCGCCACCGGTTGGATTGTTGATTCCAAAACTGACCAGAACATCTTGAACAGCGCGCAGGGCTACAGCATGATTTGGGTGCTGCGGCGGTATTCCGTTCATTACGAGGATTTGTCCGGCTGCCTCAAATTCTCGGCCTGGAACAAGATTCAACGGATTGGGCCAAACGAATTCAGCTCTTCTAGGCTGAGGTCTGGCAGGCTGTTCTTGGGCAGCTACCGTTGGCTGTTCAACAGGTCTTTGTCGCTGTGGTTTTTCAGACTGCTGAGCCGGCCTGGCTGCAGGAACCGACTCCTTGGCATTTCCAGATATGCAGTGATCCGGATTCCTGAAACATTTGAGCCTGCATTGCTCCGCGAAATATTCATCGAGACCCGAGGCGCCGCAGCAGCTATAGCATTGGTCTCTGGTCTGCTGGGCCTCGACCGAACAGAAAACCCCAAAAGCCAGACTCATAAATATGCCTGTCAGGATGATCGCAGGAACTCTTAAAACGGGTTTTAGGCAAAAGTAACGACATTTTTCATACTCAATAGTGGTATTCATGAGCCGAGCCTCCTTGAACGATTTGTCAGGAAGTTAGAAACCTTCTTTTCGATAAACAAGACATTTCCCTTGATAGTCCGGTCGATGAGTCACTGGAACGTTATCATCAGTCTAGCTCGCCTTAGTTCAAAAGAGCCGCTTAGTCAAGTTAGACCCTGAAGTGAAATTCTATCTGAATAATTTATCATTCTTTATCACTACCTTTGAGCGGAACGCATTTCTTTCCGGCCGAACTGAAAGAAAGATGGTTTTTGAAGCCTGAATAAGGTCTTTTTTCAGATTCAAAAGTCTCAGTCCACAAGTTTTCTATGGGATCCCAAACGTAAGTTCGGAAATAATAGCTCTTGCCCTGAACAAAATAAACACCCAGGGACCACTCATCAGTTGTATTGTGCTTGCACATCCTCACATAGACAGAATCACGCTCTCTATTGACCACATCAATAGCCGCATTCTTTATTTTGGTGACATATTTTGAATGATCGTGTTTACGGAATTCCGGATTTCTCTCTTCAATCTCTGAGCCCAACATTTCGTCTTCATCAGGACCCTGTTTTGTTCTCACAGGTTGCAATGGTTTGTCCCCACGTTTCTGATCCTTTTCTTCGGGAAAATCCCTCTGCTCAGCTCCTGTGAGCCTTTTTGGAGGTTTCTGGGCATCTTCGGTCTGGGTTGTGTTATCCTTGACTGCTGAGGCTGAAGTCGGCGGTACCGGCTGCTTTGAAACCGCTGACTTTTGATCAGGTTCTGGCTCTTTGGGGCTGTCCTTGATGTCTTCCTTCATCGGGTCAGAAGAGTTTCTGACTGGCTGGACCGTTTGAGCCTCCGACGAAATCTGAGAAGTTGACTTGTCCTTTTCGGAATCATCAAATTTTGGCTTTATGAGTGTGGATTGAGGCGATTGTGCTACAGAACGGTCAGATGACTTGATCAGGCCCGAAAATGTTTTAGTGCAGCCCGAAATGATAACCAGCAAAAGCCCCATGAACAAAAAGAACCTCAGATTTTTAAGCCATCTGCACGAGTTTTTGCACGAAGGTTCGGAATGATCCATTAGAATACAATTCTCGTAATCATTTGAGTCTGAGTCTAAGCTGTAACTCCATGGGCTCGCTTGCAGGAGCCAATCAAGTCCGGTAGAGGCTATTCCTATACTTTTTGGACCAAAAACGCAACCGGGAGACCACCTCTCGGTTCATGACCCCTGATTGCCATGCCCTTAATGTAAATAAACAATTCGTGTTTTACCATCATTGTGGTATACATGAGTAGCGCTGTCTGAAATCCGGATCATTGACAAACCGAATTAATTAGCCAATCAGCGGATATTACGGGCAGTTTCTCTAAATTTTTTCAGCCGCTTGAATGCGAATCAATTTTGCAATCTAAAACTAACCGGAAAACTACAAGAGACACAAAATAGTCCCACAAACCTTTTCAGGAGGCGGTATGTCAACAGAGAGATTTTTGAATCCAAAACACACTAGTTCATTTCAAGCTATTATCAAGACAGTTTTCTACGGAAACAACGTAAGAAAAGTCAACTTGAAGGAATGCTACGAACTGGCTAGCAAACAGCCTGGAGTTATTGTTACAGATCATCCGATGTATAAAGCCAAAGAAATGGGGCTTCCGGCTGATGCAAAAGTTTTGGTGGTAAATGATGGATCTATATTAGGCAGAACAGCAAAGGCCAGGGTACTAGTTCCCAAAATGGGCGCTGACAAGGGCAAATATGAGACGATTCTGCGTGAAGCAGTCTACGACATGGGTAACAAGCCACTGATCTATGCTAATGCTTACATGGGCCTCGATACGGACTGCATGATCAGGGTTCATTATCTAACCACCGAACGACACGCGATTAATGCGCTTAACGTCTGCCTGAACTTCCAGCATGAGACGCCTGAATACCTTGAGGAGTACGAGAAATCTACCAGACTGGAAGGCGAAACCGATGTCATTATGATCGCTGACCCTGATTGGAAGCACCCCGATTTTCCTATTGGATTGGTCATCATAGATCCGGAACATAATGCAGTGGCTGTCCTGGGTTTGAGGTATTTCGGGGAGATGAAAAAGAACCTCCTGACATTTGGCTGGACGATCGGAGTCAGGGCCGGCATGGTGGCGTGTCACGCCGGAATAAAAGAATTCCATCTGCAGGAGGGGAATTCCTCCATGGCAGTATTTGGTTTGTCAGGGTCGGGGAAATCTTCGCTCACCAATTCAGCATTCCATGAGGGAGCCATAAAGACTGATCAGGGAGAAAAGGTTACCGTCATACACGATGACGCTTTCAACATCGACATGGCTCACAAGAAGAGTATTGTTCTTGAGCCCAACCTCTTTGACAAAACCGATGGCACCGAGACAGGATCCAAGGATATCGATTTCTGGATGACCGCCATGAATCAGATGGTCACAGAGAATGAGCACGGGGCGAAAGTGATCTTTCCTACTGATATCCGGAACAGGAACGGCCGCGCCATAAAAAGCAGGGAATGGCTTCTGAATCTCGCAGACACCGGTCCTATGCCCAATTACGTGTGTTACCTGATGAAAGACACAACCCTGCCACCTATCACTTTCATTTCAAACCACAGGCTGGCTGTCGCAATGGGCGCATCGCTGGCAACCATGAGAACATCGGCCGAGAATGTGGCTGAATCAGAGATGAACCGACTGGTTTTCGAACCTTTTGCCAACCCTTTCAGGGTTTATCCCCTAACCCTTGATTGCGATCGCTTTGAGGAGCTTTTCAAAAGAGGAGCAGTTGGGGTCATACTCAACACGAACAAATTTTACGGATCCAATAGCAAGGAAATAGATATCCCGAAAGAACTGACTCTACCCATGGTAGTGCATTTGGCCAGGGGGAAAATGGACATGGAAGACTGGCCGGTGTATCCGGGTCTAAGTCTCCCCAAGAAGGGATCTCTTACCTTTCTTGATAGCGCCTATGATGAAAAGTACACTCCGCCGACCACCCTTGACTATTACAAGTTGTTGCAGAAACGAACTCAGCAGAGAATTGACTTTCTGGCTGAACTGACAAGACAGGGTGAAATCCAGGAGAGATTTGTAGACTCGGTAAGGCTGGCCATGATCACACTTGATGACACCATTAGAGATCTTGAGAAAAAACTTTGATAGACCCAAAGTCAAAAAGCGACGCAGGCAGGGTTGCATAGTCAGCCTGCGCCTTGAATCGGAATAAAAAGAAAGGCTCCTGTAAGAGCCTTTCTTTTTTTCAACACCGATTTGTTTTGATTAATTATCGGATCTGTGAGCTGTTACCCGTTTTGGTTTGGAGGGTAAATATCGGACTGAACCGTACACGATGGTTTAGGTTCGCATTTGGCGCCCTTCAATCCAATCTTGTTGAAAAGAGGAACGATGAAACCTCCAAGCCATGCCTGCGGGAGGAATTTCTCGGTAACCCAGACCATCACGAAAACTATTCCAGCGATTATCCCCGCCCCAATCAGGAAACTTATCAGCACCGCCAATCCAGACAGGAGAAGGCAGAAATAAACTGGAAAGAGGAAACCATAAATGAAACCACGTCCTACGCGGGTCGCAGGATCATCGTCCTCATCTTTGCCAAGAATATCGTTGAAAAGGTTGACAAAATAGTTCTTCTTGTAATAGCTCAACGCCGCGCTAATCAGACCCAAAGCTATCATTCCGATCAATTTCCAAAGCATATTTTCCTCCTGTTATGGTTCATGCCCGACTAATGGAATTCAGGCTTTATAGAATAAAGATTTTTAATCGATCTAACAAGCAATAGAATGACTGACGATTCAAATTTTTGTTGATCCACTCTCTGAAAAACTACCCGTCATCTTTTTGATTTCTTGCGCGCTTTACGGGCCTCCTTGTTTTTCTTCCTCTGTTTATCAAGCGTTTTCTTGGAAGTCACCTTACCCTTGGATAACTCGGGGAGGGCAAATGGGTTCTCAGGTGTAGGAACTGCACCCGTTCCAGACCCTGTGAGTCCTGAGAATCCGTCACTGAGCATCTTTTTTAAGCCCTTGAGACGCTTGAACCTCCCTTTGATTTTACCGCCGCCCATCGCGCTCATCAGGTCTCTCATGTCTTTGAACTTGGTTAGCAGGTCCTTGACCTCACTGTCTTTCCTGCCCGACCCAGTAGCTATGCGTTTGATACGGCTGTCGTCGATGATGTCCGGTTGCTTGCGTTCTCTCGGAGTCATGGAATTTATGATGGATTCCACCCGAACCAGTTCATAGTCGTCGATGGTGGCCTGCTGAGGCATTGCCCCCTGAAAGAATGGCAATTTTTCCAGCACGTCTTGAAGCGGCCCCATTTTCTTTATGGTTTTCACCTGATTAAGAAAGTCGTTCAGCGAGAAATCCCCTTGAAGCATGCGCATTGCGTCTTCTTCGGCTTTTTTCTCGTCAACTACTTCCTCAAAGTCGCGGACTAGCCCGACAACGTCTCCAAAACCCAGAATCCTTGAGGCCAGCCCATCTGGTCTGAATTCTTCAAGGCGGTCCAGTCCCTCTCCCATACCTACAAACTTTATCGGAACCCCGGTTGCCTCTTTGACTGAGATAGCCGCTCCACCGCGAGCGTCACCATCCAACTTTGTAAGTATGAAACCGGTCAGGGTGATGCGCTCGTTAAAAGCCCTGGCAACATTCACAGATTCCTGGCCAATCATGGCGTCACAGACAAGAAGCACATTGTCAGGGGACGTAAGCTCCTCTATCTGTCTCAGTTCTTCCATGAGAGATTCATCGACGGTAAGCCTGCCGGCTGTATCAAAGATTGCTACATTGCATCCGAGCGTGGCGGCCTGAGCCAATGCTTTCGAACATATCTGGGGTGGGGCGCCGCTCTCCGAGAAAACGGGAATGTTTAAGGAAGCCCCAAGGGTCTTCAACTGATCAACAGCAGCAGGACGGTACACGTCGGCTGCGACCAGCATCGGCCGCTTTCCGGACTTCATCAGAAGTTTGGCTAGCTTGGCTGACGTGGTTGTTTTTCCGGAACCCTGGAGTCCTACCATCATTATGGCGCTGACCGGACTGGCCTTGAGGTTCAGGCCCGTGTCCGCCGGTCCCATGAGTCTGACCAGCTCGTCATGGCAAAGTCTTATGAAATGATCGCCAGGAGAAACCTTGAGCTTCTTGTCCTTGTGCTTGACCCTTACCTGAACGATCTCGCCCAGAGCCTGTTCCTTGACCTTGTCAAGAAATGACCTGGTTACATTAAACTCTACGTCGGCTTCCAACAGGGAGACTCTAACAATTTTAAGGGCTTCCGCCAGATTCTCCTCATTGAGAGTCCGCATGCCCTGAAGATACTGTTTAGCGTCCCGGAATCCACGACTCAGAATTTCAAGCACTTGGATGGCCTCCTGGAAAAAGTTACTTCCTGAACTCTTTTTTATAACATATTAGACTCTGAAATGTAATAGTTTTCTTTACTTGCCCCGATACGGGAATTCTGGTATAGGTTGTCCGTTTTAGTCTCAGAATAAGCTAGAGAGGTTGAAATGATAGAGCGGTTGAAGCATTTCCATTTTAAGACAAGAATCGTGTCAGGGGTAGCGGCCATTTCCGGCCTGGGTGAGTTAGCTAAATCCATGGGGGCCACAAGATATTTGATGGTTGCCGACCCATCCCTTGAGAGTCATGGAATCCTGGAATCCGCTCGAAAAAGTCTCAGGGACCACAATGTGAGTGGTGAAGTAAGTTTGAAGGTTGAGCCTGAGCCGTATCTAGACAACGCTGATTCTGCTGCGGACATTGGTCGCGATCTCAAGGCCGACATTGTCATAGGTATTGGCGGTGGTTCGGCAATGGATACAGCCAAAGCGGCGGCGGTATTGCTTACTAACCCCGGGCTTGCTGAAGCGTATGTGGGATTGAACGTCGTAAAGAAGCCCGGTGTCCCGACGATAATGATCCCGACAACGGCCGGAACGGGTTCGGAAGTCACGTTTACCGCAGTGTTCACCAACCGGCAGACCAAAGCCAAAGGCGGCATCAACAGTATTCACATGTTCCCCGACGCAGCATTACTGGACCCGGAACTAACCTTGTCCCTGCCTGCCGATGTTACGGCCTCGACCGGAATGGATGCTCTGACTCATGCCATAGAGTCTGTCACAAGCCTGTCTTCAACAGTTTTCACTGAGAGTCTTTCGTTTACAGCGATCCGTCTCATATCTGCCAGCTTGCGACGAGCAGTTTACAGGGGTACTGACATTGAGGCACGTGAAAACATGCTATTGGGCAGCCTTTTCGGCGGATTGGCGTTAGCGGACGCAGGAGTGGGCGCAGCTCACGCCCTGGCTTACCCATTGGGTGGTAATTACAGGATTCCGCATGGCCTGGCTAATGCTGTTCTTATTCCACATGTAATGGAATTCAATCTCCCTGCAGCCGAAAGATCAATGGCTCTTATTGCGCAAAGCATGGGAGAGTCAGTGGAAAGCCTTTCTACGAGGTGGGCGGCTGAGGCGGCCGTGGATGGTGTGAGGACCCTGTGTGACGACATCAATATTCCTGGGGGACTTTCTGAAATAGGAGTTCCTTTCGAGGACATTCCAATGCTCGTAGAGGGAGCCCTAAAGGTCACGAGGCCGGTTGAGAACAACCCCAGGAAGTTGGGCGCAGAAGAAGCGACGTTAATTTATGAGGCGGCCTTCTAGTTTTTACCAAAGTTGATGGCTGAACGGTTTTGAGGCTGTTTTGAATAAAGCGCAGACGAATTGCAAATGCGCACAGATATCACCAGGAGAATAAGATGCCAGGCTATGAGTGGATCGGCGACAAGGAGCGTGAACAGGTAAACCAGGTCTTTGATACCGGCATACTCTTCAGATATGAATTTAAGAATGAGAGAAACGGGGTTTACAAGGTTAGGGAGTTTGAAGAGAAATTTGCGGCTTTCAACGGAACCCCCTATGCCCAGGCCGTCACTTCAGGCACTGCTGCCCTGAAGGTGGCCATGGCTGCTCTAGGAATACAGCCGGGTGATGAAATCATTACCCAGGGATTCACTTTCATCGCTACCTTTGAGGCGATAATTGAGGCCGGCGCCATACCGGTTCCCTGTGAAATCGATGACACCCTGAATCTTGACCCGGAAGATTTCCGAAAGAAGATAACACAAAAAACTGCCGCAGTAATTCCTGTTCACATGCTGGGATCTCCTGCAAGGATCAACGAAATAATCCAGATCGCATCGCAGAAGGGCATCAAGGTCCTGGAAGACACCGCTCAGGCTCTGGGCGCATCGGTGAATGGAAAAAAAGTTGGATCCATTGGGCATGCAGGAACATTTTCATTCGATTTCTATAAAACGATCACTACCGGTGAAGGTGGGATGGTCATAACAAATGACCAGAATACATACGTCAGGGCCTCGGAATACGCTGACCACGGTCACGACCATAACCCCGCAGTCGGCAGAGCCCTCGAAGGAAGAAGTTTTCTAGGCTTCAACTATCGAATGAACGAAATGCAGGGCGCAGTTGGTTTAGCCCAGCTAGAACGGTTACCAGAAATACTGAAGGTTCAGAAAAACAATCAGGAGAAAATCAGGAGCCTGTTGGGAAGCATCAAAAATATTGAACTGAGGGCTTTACCAGAGGGAGCGCAGGACAGTCATACGCACCTGTGTTTCTTTCTGCCTGATTCTAACAAAACCCTGGAATTCCATAAACGCCTCACATCCAACGGTGTTAGCGCAATCCACTTCCAGAATAATCTATGGCATTTTCTGCCCAACTGGGAGCACTTGATTGGCCAGAAGACTGCGTGGCCCGGTTGTTTCCCCTTCGGGAAACCATACTGCCAGTCGGAAATCAGTTATTCCCCTGACATGCTCCCGAGGTCCGCTGACTACCTTTCAAGGACCATAGTGCTTCCAATCAGTCTGAAACTCGACCGAGCTTCCATAGACAGGATATGCAATGAAATAGAAAACATATCCAGGGATATTCTGTAGGCCGGAAGTTATATGGGGAAAGAGTCAATCAGGATTGTAGGTTTTATTCCAGCCAGGGCAGCGTCTTCACGTTTCCCTGGCAAACCATTGGCTGATATTTGTGGCAAGCCGATGATCGTCAGGGTTTATGAACGGGCTCTTGAATGCGATTCCCTGAGTGACGTTTACGTGGCTACAGATTCGACCGTCATACTGGATTGTGTAACTGAACACGGCGCAAAAGGAGTTATCACGGGTAGTGATCATCCGAGTGGCACCGACCGGATAGCGGAAGCTGCCAATCTGACAGGCATGGGGCCCGATGACATAGTTGTCAACATACAGGGAGATCAACCTCTCTTTGAACCGCTGATGGTTACTCAGGTCGTTGCGCCACTTGTAGAGGATGACTCCATACCCATGAGCACCCTGATCTACCGCATAGTTCGTGATGAGGAAATAAATC
Source organism: uncultured Desulfomonile sp. (assembly GCA_937915285.1). GTDB lineage: Bacteria > Desulfobacterota > Desulfomonilia > Desulfomonilales > Desulfomonilaceae > CAITZA01. The sequence continues at coordinate 17,151 of CALDNG010000401.1, forward strand.
ATCCCAACGCCGTTAAGACAGTTTTTGACAGGGAAGGATTCGCTCTCTACTTCTCAAGAGCCACGATTCCCTATTGCAGGGAGAATGGAACCACATGCGATTTTTTCAAGCATCACGGCGTATACGCCTATCGAAAGGATTTTCTGGATCAATTCGTCAAGCTGCCTGTCGGATACCTGGAAGACAAGGAGAGGCTCGAGCAACTCAGAGCTTTGGAGAACGGCTATAAGATCAAGGTAGTATTGACCGAATTCGATTCCATCGAGGTCGATACCCCCGAGGATCTGAGACGGGTAAACGAGATTTATTCAAACATGGTTTGACAATTTGAAGTTATTGATGGTAGAGGTTAATGGTTTAGCTATAAGTTTTAAAGCGCGGTCGACGGATCGGATTGTAATCGGTGTCTTCAACCCGGCGCTGGAATGTCAGATGAAAAGAGGTTATCAAATAGGTGAGTAGGGACGACAATGTCAAGGTAGAAGGAACTGTTGTAAAAGTTCATTCTGGTGGAATGTATCAAGTGGAAACAGATGACGGAAAGAGCATCCGGACAAAACTATCCGGGCGTATGTCCCGATTCCGTATTAAAGTACTTTTGGGTGACCGGGTAACAGTGGCCCTCTCCCCCTATGACTTGAGCCATGGGTTGATTGTCTATCGAGGGAAGTGATCAAAACCAACCCCGATCCAGCGTCCGCGTAATTTTAAACAATTCATCAGGCTCCAATAAATAGTTGGCCCGGCAGATGAGCGCAGTTAACCTGGAATTATTTTTCTGGATAGCTCCTGCATTATGTCTTCAGGCAGTACTTAATCTAAACATCCTTTAACAATTTTGTTGAAAGTCAGTTCTAAAGAAACAGAGGGCATGTATAATTGCGCCCTGGATGTATTTCTTCAGGCACGAGGTTCAGAAACCCATGGGAGAATTAGTTTTTCTGGGAACCGGTAGCGCATGGAGGGCGCCGGAGCACAATTGTGACTGCGTCATTTGTTCCACCATGAGAAGCAGGGGAGAAGAGCGGACCAGATCGTCAATACTTGTCGAGTCTTCTGTCAGGATTCTTATTGATTGTGGTCCCGATCTGCTCACTCAAATGAAAACTAACTCAGTTAAGCGACCGGACGTAGTCTTAATCACCCATGAACATGGCGATCATTTTCTGGGACTCGATGAATTGCTGGCTTTCAAGCGCAGTGTTCCAGGCCACCTTTGGCGACCGATACCGGTTTACGCCTCGGAAGAAACCTGGAAGGCCATTCAAACAAGGTTCTTTTATCTTGTCGGATCTGTAATCGACAAAAAGATTGCGGTTCCAGGTGAACAAATAGAATTATCAGGCGCCTTCATCACTCCATTTAAGACTAATCACGGACGGTCAGCCCCCGGTTCTTTGGGCTATGTTCTAGAATCTCTCAATTCCGGAGCATCAACAAAGATAGTCTATACATCAGATTTTTTTGACCTGCCTGAAGAGCCTGACTTCATAAGGAACCCAGACATACTGCTGCTGCAATGTCACTGGTTGAATGAGCCGGACGAGAACAAGCCATTTCATATGAGTCTTGCCAGGGGTATTGACTTCATACGTAGATGGAACCCAATAGGGACAGTTTATTTATTACACCTTTCAGCGTCTGATGTAGTGGACGGCGACCCGTGTAACGACAGGCCCAAAAAACCTGCCTGTTCAAGGCGATTGACTGGTCCGTCCAATGGGGAACCCTATCGGACCCCGTGCTGTCAATCAGATTGGGAGTCAGTTGTTCGGAAAATAACGACAGACTTTGGAATAGGTTGTAAAATGGAAGTTGCTTACGACGGATTAAGGGTTCGGTTCTGAACCTGTATTTACCGAAGGTTGTGAGGCCCTGAACATAAGTGTTCCACAACATAAAGCAAGAGAATTCTGGTTTAGGAGGTTTCATGTCGGACGATCTCAAGAACAGGACAGCCGCCACGGCGAAGTTGTATTTTGACAACTATTCAGGCGAAAGACCTTTCGATCTATGGCGCTCTTTTGACAAGGGACTGGCCAAAGATTTGTCCATGTTCATTACAGGCCAGATGTATGCACGGGAGAAAATCCCTCATCCCACCAGGCAACTGGTCACGGTAGCGGCGCTAACCGTGCTGGAGCGACTGGAAGAGCTAAAGTTGCACATCTACGCTGCTCTAAACGTCGGCTGCAAGCCCCAGGAGATAGCTGAAGTGATATTTCAGTGTGGGATTTATGGTGGAATGCCGGTCGTGAATCAGGCTCTCAAGGTGTTGCGCGAGACCTTGCAGGAAACCGGGAGATGGCCTATTGATGTTTCGGAATAATTTACGGGTGTCTTTCTTGGCGCATGGATTTTCCTTGCCCCCTTCAAACGTTCCGTTCTGAACAAGACTAGCTTTTTCGAAGCCACTCTTGCGCCAATGGCCTTGGGCTCATGTTTTCAGGAGGTTGATTTTCAGATTTGAGGCTGTTTTTCAGAATCATTACCTGCTTTTCTGCTCTAGCCCTATTGGCTTGCGCCTCGGTTCCCCACACGGGCAGAAGACAGCTGAATTTTGTCTCGGATCAACAACTGAATGCTCTCGGAGCAAAGGCTTTCGATGAGATTTTGGCCAGGGAGCCTGTTTCAGGAGACCGAAATCTCACTGAAAAAGTTAAGCGTGTCGCTGATCGAATAGGCAAGGCTGCTGACGAAACCGACAAACCGGGTTTCAAATGGGACGTGAGGCTGATTGACAAGGATGTCCCTAACGCGTTCTGTTTGCCTGGTGGGAAAATAGTAATCTACCGCGGAATTTTGCCTTACGCCAGAACAGAGGCCGGTCTTGCCGCCATAATTGGCCATGAGGTTGCGCATGCGGTTGCCAGGCATGGGGGGGAAAGGCTGAGCCAACAGCTAACACTCGAGGGTGTCAGCGCTATCGGGGCAGAAATATTTAGGATGAGTGATGGAAAGCTAGATGCCAGGTCCAGGGCGATCATAGGGGCATTGGGATTTGGCGCCACAGTTGGGGTCATATTGCCTTTCAGCAGGACACATGAATTCGAGGCCGACAGGATAGGGCAGACCTACATGGCCAAGGCGGGATACGACCCTGAGGAAGCTGTACGACTTTGGGAGCGCATGGGGGCCATCAAGAAACCTCCTATACCTCCTTGGCTGTCCACCCATCCACCCGATGAGGAGCGTGTGAAGAAATTGATAGAACTCCTGCCGGAAGCCCGCAAAACGTATGACAACGCGAGGGAGCGAATAGGCCTGGGAGCGACACTCGATTCCAAGTCACAGCAGGATGGTCTTTAATGGGATCAGTTAACAAGCTAAGAGCTTTTCTGGCTATTGAACTGGATGCCCCTTCCATGGATTACCTTGGACGGATATCTTCCAGACTCAAGGTGAGCCAGGCGGATGTCAGTTGGGTGAATACCCGCAACGCGCATCTCACACTGAAATTTCTTGGTGATATCTCTCCTGAAACTCTGCTCTCAGTCAATCGGATATTGTCTCCTGTTTTTGGCGAACAGAAGCCGTTCAAATTACGTCTGGAGGGTGTAGGGGTTTTTCCAGGGCTTGAAAGACCAAGAGTTGTCTGGGTAGGAGTCAGGGATGAATCCGGAATGCTTGGGAGATTATTCGAACGCTCGGAGTCGGCCTTCGAATCAATAGGGTTCCCGAGAGAAAATAGGCCCTTCAATCCTCACCTGACCCTGGGAAGAGTGCGATCAAGTAGTGGAAAAATGGCCTTGGTAAAAGCCGTTATGGACAGTTCAAGACAGATCGGTCCAACACTTGAAGTCAACCATGCTGTCCTTTTCAGGAGTGACCTCAAGCCAACGGGAGCCGTCTACACTGCCCTGCAAAGATTTGATTTTGATTCGGAGAATCGAAAATGATTTTCGGCCTTTGGGCCTCATACTCTCCTTTGTAATGATGAAACTGAAATGAAAAAGGACCTAAAAAAAATTCACAAAACCGATTCGGGATTATGGGTGATTTTTAAGGTTTGTTTGGTCACAGTATGTTTGGCTCTATGTGTGGATGAGCCGGTCATTGCCGACCTCAGCGCTGTAATGATGGGACAAACCGGTGAGAGCAACCAGGATGCAGCTATTGTAAATGGGGAGCAAACTACTGAAAAACAAACACCGGAGTCGGGGATAAAAACACAAGCCCTAGAAACCTCTAGGCAGCTCTCATTAAAAGA
>CALDNG010000402.1 GCA_937915285.1 uncultured Desulfomonile sp.
CGACACACCTCGATACGGTCAAATAGAGATGAAATGATAATAGAAGCGTCTAGCTATGCTATTGAGATTCCCTATCAACCTTACATGAAATCCCGAGACCCTTCAGTCCGGTTTCAAAACATCCACCACAGGAAATACATGTCGCCCTGGCCTTGTCACCGTTTTTCCAGCGGTTGACCAGCCCAGGCTCCCTGATTAGGGGCCTGGACATTGATACGTAATCTGCGCTGCCAGAGTTGAGTATGTCATTAATCGCATCCAGCGATCGTATCCCACCCACCGTGATTACCGGAACGCGTACGGACTTTTTTATCATGCGAGCAAAATCAGCAAAATAGGCTTCATCCTCTCTTTTCATGATCTTGGGTCTAATCGGCCAGAGATGTTTTGGAGAAGCCGCCCCGCCTCCACTTACCTCTATGGCGTCTATTCCGTCTTCGCTCAACCATCTGGCTATCTGGAGTGATTCTTCCGGTGTCAGGCCTCCCTCTACGAAATCCGCCCCACTCAGTTTAATCATGACCGGAAATCCGTCTCCGGCGACAGACTTAACGGCTTCCAGCGTTTCGGCCAGGAACCGGTATCTTTTTCTGGGCGTTCCACCGTAATTGTCTCCCCTCTGGTTCCAGGCCCCAGAGAGGAATTGGTTTATTCCGTAGCCATGGGCGCCGTGCAATTGGACTCCATCAAATCCAGCTGTCTTAAGCCTTCCTGCTGCAGCGGAATACGCTTCAACCAGCTCAAGTATCTGTGATTTGCTGACTTCAACGGGAGTGATTCCCGATGAAAGGTCCGGGATTGCAGACGGACCCCAAATGTCCCCTCCATCAAAAAACATTTTTGGATTGGCTCTAATTCCGCAGTGAACAATTTGCCCTATCACAGGGCAACCTGCAGATCTGGCAGCCGAAGCCAGTTTCTTCAGTCCTGGAATCTGCGCGTCTTCATAGTTGCCGGTCTGAAAGGGAAGCTGAACCCCATTTTTCATGACATACTGATAGCCTGATATTATCGCGCCTATACCGCCTGAACCGAGTGTAGAATAGAAACTTTCTCCAAGATCCGTGACATAACCCCTCTCGTCTGATATGCCGCTCCATGTGGCAGATCTGAAAGATCGATTGTCGAGATTCATGGATTTGATGGAAGTCTTTTCAAATAATTCCGCCATGGGTTGCTCACTGGTAGGATGTTGAAGAGATAGAGTATTTTTCGATGTTACTGACTGGAAGACGCGCAACTTGAAATAGAGTGACAATTTTCCAGTCGCCTGAGGTGGTATGCCTCATCAGCAGGAAAAATTAGGCGCCACTCAAGACGCCGCCCCGTTTGATTGTATCAGCGATCATTTGCGTCAGGCTGGTGTTCAGCGGGCGACCCAGGGCCGCCCGCGCCTGAATTCAGTCGATGACCACAAGAACGTCACCCACCTGGTATGATTCGCCGACCTTTGCCTTGACTTCCTTCACAACGCCGGCTTTCACCGCTACGACCGGTAATTCCATCTTCATGGCCTCAATGATGACCATCTCTGCGTCTTCCGAAACAGAATCACCTACGTTTACTGATATGTTGATCACTTTACCATTCATCGGCATCACTACGTCCGCCATTACACAACCTCCTGAAATCAAGTCTGGTAAACCATAATAAAACGAGTCCAGGACTCGGTTAGAAAACCCCTCGAGTTAATCGCTGCTAGTGGATGCTATGTTATGCCATTAAACTGCTTGAAAATCAATTGTTGAGGCCTAAAAAAAGTCATGTACAAAGTAAAAGGGCTACCGGCCCCAAGCCGACAGCCCTCAAACCCTAGTCTGAAAGACAAACTTTTTTCAATTATGTTCGCCTTCTTTTGCGGGTTGGCAAAGCTCCATGAGGATACCATGAGTCGCCTTGGGATGCATGAAGGCAATGGTCATACCATGCGCCCCCTGGCGAGGGGTTTCATCCACCAGCTTCACGCCTTTGCCCTTCAGTTCCTTCAAAGCCTCATGAATGTCGTCGACCTCGAAAGCAATGTGGTGGATTCCTTCTCCGTTTTTGTCCAGGAACTTGCGTATGGCGGACGCTCCTGAGGTATCCTGGAGAAGCTCAATTGAGCTGTCGCCCACCGGAATGAAACCAATTTTCATCCCCTGATATTCCTCAGTATGGGTCACCTCAAGAGGCAAACCGCCGGTGAAGAGCTTCAGGGCATCATCAAGGCTGTTTACCGCCACTCCGAGGTGCGCAATTCTCTTAATCTTCATAATGACCCCGCAAACGAAGAACTAGAGATCGATCAGATCAATCTGACGCTGATGCAGTCTTGGTTTCGGCAGGCTTAGTCACAGATGAACCTTCGCCTGACGAGTCTGTGGACGCCGGCTTGGGACTAGCGGTCGAACTCGTGTGTTTGTTGCCATAATCAGTCACGTACCAACCACTGCCCTTGAGTATGAAAGAAGAATGCGAGATCATTTTGCTCGCGTGTCCCCCACAAGACTCACAGCTCTCGATAGGCGCGTCCGAAAATTTCTGCCAAGCTTCAAACTCTTTTCCGCATTTGTCACAACGATATTCATAAATGGGCATACCCGACACCTCCAAGGTAATCTGAGTGTTTATTTTTTGTTGTATAAGCCTGCGCTTATGTATCTCTCAATATTTTTAGAACTAACTGAGATCGGAAGAGCGTCGTGTAGGGAAAGAGTGTAGATCTCGGTGGTCGC
>CALDNG010000403.1 GCA_937915285.1 uncultured Desulfomonile sp.
CCACCGAGATCTACACTCTTTCCCTACACGACGCTCTTCCGATCTTTCATGTTTGAAACCAGTTTCAAGATCAGTCGGTATATTGTAAGCATAACAGTCAGTTATCAAATGTAGCATCAATGAAACATGTTCAAATCGATTTTTAACCCTCAATTCCATACTTTTCCATCTTGCGCCATAGGGTAGCCCTGCTCATTCCAAGGCGCTTTGCAGCCAGTGTTTTTCGCCAGTTAGCAGCCTCTAGTTCGCGAACAATTAGTTTTCGTTCGACTAGGTCAAGCGTAGCATGTGGGCTGGGAGCATTCTGTCTGAGATTTGGAGCATCCGAATTAACCAGCCGGGCAGGCAAATCAGATTCATGAACCAGTGCGCCTTTTGCATGCACGAAGGCGTGTTCCAAGGCGTTGGCAAGCTCTCTGACATTTCCTGGCCAGGAGTATGATTCCATTATTTCAAGGACCCTGTCAGCTATTCCCTGAATGTTTTTGCCCATTTGTTTGTTGAATTTACGTATAAAATGACTGACCAGAAGTGGAATATCCTCAACTCTATCTCTTAACGGGGGAAGATGAAGCGGAAAAACGCTCAATCTGTAGAAAAGGTCGTCGCGAAATCCGCCATCCAAAACCATTTTGTAGAGATCCCTGTTGGTAGCTGTAATCAATCGAATGTCTACCTTGATGCTTCTATTGTCGCCAACACGTTGAAATTCCCTTTCTTCAAGCACCCTAAGTAGTTTGACCTGTATGGAAGGGCTTATTTCTCCAATTTCATCCAGGAATAGCGTTCCCCCGTTTGCAAGTTCAAATTTTCCTATGTGATCTCTGACTGCTCCGGTAAATGATCCTTTGGCATGGCCGAATAACTCCGTCTCCAGAACACCCTCCGGAAGCGCAGAACAATTGATAGCCACGAAAGACTTATCTTTTCTCTGACCATAAAAATGTAGCGCTCTGGCTATCAATTCCTTGCCTGTTCCAGACTCCCCCTGAATTAGAACCGTGGTGTCGGTGTTCATGAGAGCGCCAAGGGTCTCGTAAACTTTTTTCATCGAATCACTCTGTCCCACAATGGTCGAATATCCGTATTGGAGCTGTAATTCCTCCTGCATCCACATACTTTTCGAAACATCCCGGAAAGTTTCAATTCCCCCTATTATCTCCCCTTTCTCGTCGTAGAGAGGAGCTGCGTTGACCAACAGGTGCATGACTTCATTTCTTTTGTTCCTAATGGAGACGGCCACATCCTGGTAGGGATTGCCACAGTAAAGCGCCTTATCTACAGGACAATTTTCCTTGCAGAGTGAGCTTTTAAATATTTTGGCACAATCCGAGCCGATCACTTCTTCCCTGTGGAAACCCGTTATTTTTTCTGCTGCCCGGTTCCAGGAAGCTATTTTCCAATCTTTGTCAACCGTCATGACACCTTCGGAAATGCTGTTGAGTATTGATTGAAGCAGTTTGTTTGTTTCCATGGAAAGCCTCATTTCCTCGACAGTCCATCTCTAGGCTTGTCGGCAAAGCATCACCTGGTTCTTTCATTCACCTGAGGACCAGCCCGCAAGATTATTTTTGTTGAATGTTACCCAAGCCAGTTGTGAGAGTTGATTACACAAAAATAGACAACACAAAGTGTCCCTTGGTTCTGGGATGAGCAAATAGCGTGCCAGACAGGGAATGCTCTATGAAATGACAGCGGGATGAAAATGCCTTTGGATTATAAACGCAGTGTATGACCGCGCCACTTGTAGAGAAAATACCAGGCAGATAGTACTAAAAGCCTGGATTACCGATTTGGAATTGGCAAAGACTCACTCGACAACTACTTCCTCACCTGCATTTAGTCCTGATAAAATTTCGATTTTTCCCTCCCCGAGTTTTCGGCCCGCCTTCACATGTCTAACCTTTAATGCCCCATCTTCCAGGACCTTGACACTCTCAAGTTGTCCAACGACATTGAGGGCTTTCTCAGGAATGACGATGACCTCGTTTGTGGTGGTGTTGAACGTAACGGTTCCATAAAGCCCGGGAACCAGTCCGTCCAAATCGCTGACATTGGCCTTGACTGTGATTGTGCGTGATTTCTCGTCACGTTGGGGAACGACTTCCCTTATTCTGGTGGATTCCCTGAATTTGATCGATGGAACAAAAACAGTGACCTCAGAACCTACCTGAAGAAACGGAGCGAATTGCTCACCGGCAGAAAAAACCAGGTCCAGGGTTTCAGGGGCGTAAAGTGAGAAGAGTTGTTTGCCGACAACAGCCAGATCACCAAGATTGACATTCCTTTCAGCA
>CALDNG010000404.1 GCA_937915285.1 uncultured Desulfomonile sp.
GACCACCGAGATCTACACTCTTTCCCTACACGACGCTCTTCCGATCTCTTTCTCAATGAAATGCGCCGTCACCTGACGAATCTCCTCTTCGGAGAAGGCCACCAGAGACGCTGTTAGGTTAGGTGTCGAATGACCGAGTATTCTTTGAACAACAGGTAGAGGCACATTGTTTTTCATTAATTCTACCGCCCTGGCTCTTCTTATGGCCTGAGGCGAGCCGAGGGATTTAGCGAATCCACATGACAATGCCCTCTCGTAAAATTTTCTTCTGACATGCCCTTCATCTATTTTAAGTGTTTCTGATCCTGTTCCACCGGCGGAGATTTCCGACACAAGCATATTTATCTGGTTTTCCAAATCCTCAGAAATAGGGGCAAGGCGCATGGACGAACTGTTTGAAGCCCCCAGGCGGACAGTCCTGGCCTGTGAGTCAATGTCATCGGGAAGCCCCAGGCTGAGAACTTCATTCAACCTGGCTCCGGTGTATCGGATCAGGAGGAAGATCAGGAGAATTCTCTTTCTAGATAAACGAACATCCGCTCGGGATGATTCATCTGACCATGCCCGAAAAGAGTTTTCCAAGGCCGACAACTCTTCAGGCTCCAGGCATTTGTTGTCTATTAGGTCCGAATATATTCTGGACTGATTGAGCAATTTCCTCTACCCCAGAAAGTCTTCTGAAAGGATCCGGAATGATCCATTCCCTGACACCGTTGTTTGGGCATGGAACAACCAGACAATATTTTAATCATTCTACGGATATTAGCGGTTAATTTTTTTTTATCAAGCCTAAGCCAAAACTTCTTGACAGGCATCCCTGGTGTTTTATACTGGCACGAAAGTTATTGGAAACGTGCTAATAGAAAAGGCTAACTCTGTGTGGACGGAGGCCCTATCCGCTTATTCCTGATTTTCCATGTCCTGAACCCATGGAATAGGAGAAAAAAATGTTGTTTCCTGTTTCGAATGTGGAGACGGCAATCTGGATACCCCCTCTGGTGGGGATGGCAATCTCTTTTTTCACTTCAATGGGGGGAATATCCGGCGCTTTTCTTATCCTGCCTTTTCAGATGAGCGTATTGGGTTTTACTACTCCAGCGGTGACTCCCACCAATCTGGTTTTCAATATCGTAGGAATTCCAAGCGCAGTCTACAAGTATTTCAAGGAAGGCCGAATGAACTGGCCTTTGGCCTGGAACATAATTGTTGGGACCTTGCCGGGCCTATTCCTAGGCCTGTTCATCAGGATATGGTATCTCCCAAATCCCAGGGAATTTAAACTCTTTGTCGGGTGTGTGCTGCTCTATATAGGTGGACGAATGTTAATGCAGGCCTTTTCTTCGAAAGGGAAGGCTTCATCTGATAAGACAGCGGAAAACAGGATGCGTCAACAGGCTTCCTCAAGCGGCAAGAGACCCGCAGACGGAAGTCAGCCTGCTATCAGGACATTGAGCTGGTCCTTGTCGAAAACTGAATATGAATTTTTCGGAGAGCGTTTCAGTTTCCATACTACCGGACTTTTTACACTATCGTTGATAGTTGGATTGATCGGTGGAGTTTACGGGATAGGTGGGGGCGCGATTATAGCGCCTTTTATAGTTTCATTCTTCGGTCTACCGATTCATACCATAGCCGGAGCTACACTGATGGGCACTTGCGCAACGTCGGTCGGCGGAGTGATCTTTTACGAGTTGATTGGACCATTGGTAGCGCAGTCCGGTCAGTCCGTTCGACCTGATTGGCTGCTGGGGTTCCTGTTCGGGATTGGAGGATTTGTGGGAATGTATTTTGGGGCCAGCGCCCAGAAATATATTCCGAGTTCATGGATCAAGCCTTCCTTGGCAGTACTAATAGCGGGACTCGGATTAAGATATTGTGTGAGCTATTTCTGGTAACCTGAACAATTATAAATGGCTCTGGTCAAGACTGATCAGTTGTTCATGGACATTCGTTGGTATTGGCTCATGTTATGGGGCTGAGTTTTCCTTGAAGAACACAATTTCCACACGTCTGTTCACAGGGTCCGTTTCAGGGCTGGTTTTAGGCCTTGTAAAACCGAATCCCTGGGTCAATAGGCGATTGGGGTTTATGTTGAAATTTCTCACCAGGTATTCGCGGACAGCATTGGCCCTGTCATTCGACAGTTCCATGTTTCGGCCATAGTCGCCAACCGCATTGGCGTGACCCTCGATGATGAATTTGTATGAAAACAGCTCGGGAGAAGACAGGGCTTTACCTATTTCGTTGAGTTGGTTCAATGGTTCGCCAGGACGAATTGCCGAAGACCAGCCGTCAAAAAGAATGTTGTTGAAGGACTGCCTGTCGCTGTCCCTAATCACGTGACTCTGGAATCCCATCAACCTGAATACGTCCTGCATATCTGATTTGCGCGCTTCTCCGCTGATTTCGGCTGCCTTCTTTAATTGTCCAGTGTTCTTATCGGAGCGCTTGCGGGCCTCATTCGCCAGTTTTTCAATCTCTTTCATGTCCGGTTTTTCCTTCAGTATTATCATGTAATGTTGAAGGGCTAACGGATATCGGCCTTGCGTCATGAGTAGGTTGGCCAGTCCATTTCTGGCCCCGAGGAATCCTGGTCGTATTTTGAGAGCTTTCTCGTAATGCAAAACAGCCAGGTCCAGTAGGTCGTTGGCCTCTCTGGCGCCATCAAAATTCAGTTTTGCCACCATGGCAAGGCGCTCATAAGCGTTTGCAAGGTTGCCATGCGCCTCAGCATATGTCGGGCAAAGGTCAACGGCCTTCTGGAATGCCTCTCTTCTAAGATTCATATCGTCAAGCTTGATTCCGGCTGCAAATACTTTCCTTGCCTCGACGCATTTCTCATCAATAGGGCCTGATGCAACAGTCTGAGCCCAAGACGAACCATGTTGAAGCAACAAAAAGGACAACGCGCAAAATGAAATAACCGACATGTGGAACAGACAGTGTTTTTTCATCTCGATGCCCTCCACTCAAAAATATTGCTGAAGCCGGCTATTTCCGGCAAAATAATTAAGCCATGTCTGAAGAATTGTTCCCCTTTTTCGCCGTCTTGTCCGTCCGGCTATATTATGCCACATTATGCGCTATGACATATCTTATAAGCCTGTATTGCTAAAATATTAAAAAAATTCCACAGGGATCTCATAGGCTCTATCGGCTGGCCACATTCAACCTCTAAAAAAAAGCCATGACTGGAATTGCCTCAACATTCCATTGCTGCGTACGTGACGCCAAATCTGCCAGGCCTCAAGGTTTAGTAGCATAAACCCAAATAACGTACCACAAAACTCCTTGACACCACCTGTGGTAGCATATTAAGCTGTAACGTAACACCACTGCAGAACGTAAAACCAATTTTTTTTCATTGGACCGCATATTTTGGGGGATTGGCTACTTTTGCGCCAAGGGCTCACTTGCGTCTGCAGATCTTGATCAAGGAGACATAGCATGAAAGCCAAGAAAATATTACTGTCGACGCTATTGATAACCATTCTTGCCGGTTCATTCTCGCCGGATCAAGCTAGGGCCTGGGAATTTTCCATGAACGGACAATTCAATTATATTTACGAACAGTATGACCAAATGGGTTCAAAAGGCTTTTTTGGAGAATACAACATCGACTGGTCGACTGGCCGAACTCTCATCCCTTCAGGTGATTACCGAAATTTCAACGGTTGGTTCGGCTTTCAGGTAAAGGACCTGGTCAGCGGGTCAAGCGCCGGCAGGCATTATCAGACACTGGAATTGTATCCCGACATCAGGATTAACAAGGCGATTCAGTTTAGGGGCAAATACCGTTTGGGAAAATATGGTGACCCATACGCGTCCGATTACATTACGAACACAATGCCAGGCGTGGATGTGGGGACATCCGACGGTCAGTGGACGCAATGGTGGGTTATGGCTCAGACTCCACTCGGACAACTAGTTGTGGGTAAGAGGTCAGAAGCTTTTGGAGTAGGGCTGCAATACAATGGAGCTGTGAACAATACCACAGAGGGAGTGGCCCTGGTGGCTCCTTATGGGCCCTTGAGGATAAGTTTTGCATTCAGGCCTTTTTGGCCACAGCCTGCAAACTCGCAGATATCGGCAAGAAAGACCGGGGACAATCCGAATTTCAGGTTGGCCCCCGGTTCTCCATATTACAATC
>CALDNG010000405.1 GCA_937915285.1 uncultured Desulfomonile sp.
TTTTAATAGAAGGGTGGCGTGAAGCGTCTTGTGATTGAATGGAAATATTAAGAGTTCGTGAAAAAATATACCAAAAGTTTTCTTCTCCCTCTGTGGCTATCGGTAATTTTGATGGAGTGCATCTGGGCCACAGGGAAATCATATCCCGGACGGTAAGCTCGGCGCACAGTCGTGGAAAGGAAGCGGTTGTATACACTTTTGATCCGCATCCGAGGGTCGTTCTCAACAAGGTTAAGGACGTGCCGAGGATCAACACCGAAACCGAACGCCAGCAAATACTTGAAGACCTAGGAATTGATGTTCTGATCCTCGCTGAGTTTACACCGGAATATGCGAGTCAGGCGCCGCATCAATTCGTTGAAAATACGCTAGTTGAAGAACTAGGGGTGCGAAGTCTTTTCGTTGGAGAAAACTATCGTTTTGGGAAAGGCCGTTCCGGAACGGCAAGCATGCTCAAGAACACCGGGCATGAGCTTGGTTTCACCGTTCATGTAGTTCCGTCAGTCAAGGTCGATGGTGTAGTAGTATCATCCAGTGGCATCAGAAAGTTGCTGCTTGCCGGGGAGATACGCAAAGCTAACTGTTTACTGGGGCGTGAGTTCAAGATTGCCGGCAAGGTTATTCACGGCCACAGCCGGGGAAAGAAACTGGGATTTCCAACCGCAAACATCAAACCTGATCCCAAGCTCTGTCCACCTGACGGAGTCTACGCCGTTCGTTGCATTGTTGGTGATGATAGAAGCAATGTCATGTCCGGAGTGATGAACATTGGATGGAACCCCACATTCAAGGATCGACGTGTATCCTATGAAGCGCACATACTTGATTTTGATCGGGACATTTACGGGCAGAGAATCGAAGTACTCGTCGTGGATCGAATCAGACCCGAATTAACCTTCAGTGATGTGGAAGAACTGAGGGATCAGATACGCAAGGACATCGAGCGGTCAAGGGAGATATTGTAGGGCCTGAAAAACTTTTGGAATCAAGAATTAAAAAGGCCCTGGAGTGTTTTCCGGGGCCTTTTTTAGTTAAAGCTATTTTTTCATCGTTTCTTTGGCTGCTGTCAGAGTGTTTTTCATAAGCATTGCAATTGTCATGGGGCCAACTCCGCCGGGCACTGGTGTGACTGCAGCGGCTTTCTCCTTGACTTCATCATAGGCCACGTCGCCAACAATCTTGAAGCCCTTCTCGGTTCCTGGGGCATCAACACGGTTGATTCCCACATCGATGACTACCGCTCCCTCACGGACCATGTCACCTTTGAGATATTCGGGTTTTCCGATGGCTGCGATTATAATGTCGGCCTCAAGGCATCTCTGTTTCAGATTCTTGGTTTTTGTGTGACACATAGTCACTGTGGCGTTCATATCGCGCTGGTCGAGCATGTTTGAAAGCGGTCGGCCCACGATGTTACTTCTGCCCAGAATGATGATGTCCTTTCCTGAAGTCTCAAAACCGCCACGCTTAATCAATTCGATGACGCCGGCGGGTGTGCATGGAAGGAACCTGACTTCACCGATGCTGATCAGACCAACGTTGAAGGGATGAAAACAGTCCACATCCTTCTCTGGCAGTATTGAGCGCAATATCTTGGCTTCAGGGATGTGTTTGGGCAAAGGTAACTGACAAAGAATGCCGTGTACTGTCTTGTCCTTGTTATAACCATCAATCACTGCAAGCAACTCTTCAGTGGTGGTAGAAGCCGGAAGACGAGTTTCAAGGGACTTGATGCCGATGTACTCACAGGCTTTCTTTTTGTTGAGAACATACACTTTCGAGGCTGGGTCATCGCCTACCAGAATAACCGCCAGGCACGGTTCAAGGCCCTGAGATTTGAGCTTGACTACCTCTTCCTTCATCTCGTCTTTAAGAATCTGGGATACTTCATTGCCACTGATAACTTTGGCTGCCATTCCGTCCTCCTTGGAAGAATTGTATTTGTTTTCAGATAGTTATATAAAAACTGGCGCTCAGGCATACAGTTCGGTATTCTTTGCGCCCCCCTTAAACTCATTTCCGGACCACATTCCCTGATCTTATGAAAAGCCAGAGTTTAAACCGCTTAAATTAATGCTGACGCTGAAACATGAGGCCATCAAGTCCGTTGATCTGTCTAGCTTTCCAGTTTCTCAGCTATTTCTGAAATGGCCTTGTTTATAACAGGGTCATCCAGGGAAGGCGGACGATTCTCGAGGTCAGCAGCAGCTATCTCCTCGGAAAACGGAAGCACCCCTATGAGCGGTATGCCGCCCAGGCTGTTGACAAGAAAAGCCTCCTGCTCTTTGTTCCTGATCTTGCTGCCAACGGCCACGACCTTTTGAAGCCCTATGTCGCTGGTGAGTTGACGCACCTTGGCCGCAGTTTCTATGCTTCTCTGGCCTGGCTCCACAACAATGACCAGCCTGTCCACTCCTTGGGCTGTTCCTCTTCCGAGGTGTTCTATACCTGCTTCCATATCCATTATGACAAGATCTTTTTCATACAGAACCAAGTGGGACACCAAAGCCTTGAGCATGACGCTTTCGGGGCAAATACAGCCGCCACCACCCTTCTTCACCGTTCCCATGACCAGGAGTCGCACACCGTCCTTCTCTTTGCCCAAAGCTTCTGGAAGATCGTCGACCTTGGGGTTCATTTTGAAGAATCCCCCAACAGTCCCCTTCTTGCTTTCCGTCCTCTCGTAGATGAGGTCTTCCATTTTTGCAATTGGCACTATTTCCGATGTATCTATTCCCAAGGCTGAACCGAGGTTTGCGTCGGGATCAGCGTCAACGGCCAATACCCTGAATCCCTTCCTAGCCCAGTGGCGGGCAAGCAAACTGCTCAATGTCGTCTTACCAACTCCACCTTTACCAGATACCGCAATTTTCATTTTTCGGCCTCACATTTCAAATCAACCCTAAAAAGATTTAGCAATTTAACCAACGTGAAAAGCTGTACATCTTTTCAACGCTTGACATTCCTCATCAATTCAAGAACCGCCATCTGTCCGGCTACCGCCATGTCCTCAGCGCTGAAAAACATTTCGGCAGTTTCGTCAAAAAGCACGCTGGCTTCCGCAGGGAATTCCTCGTCACCTCTCCAGAGAAGGCAGGTAATGGGAAGCATAGGAAAATACGGTAGTTCAACCGCTGCATCCGCTGAGTCGATTATCTTGCCATTTAGCTTTCTCGCCGCGTCAATCATTCCCTGCGGATTAGAGCCAAAAACGGCGATCAGAATTTCTTTGGTGCGTCTATTGAAAGCGGGCTCGTAGAAGCTACCTTCCTTGAATTCCCTGAAATGTTTTAATTTCCCTAGAGGCTGTCTTCCGTCGGAGTTGTTGAGATAATGTATTGCGAGGATGTTTAGCCATATTTGGGCCTCTTCACCGGTTTCCGTTATGGTGAATTGATGGCTATCCAGGTCAAGCGCCAGATGCTTGTCCAGGTGCGGTAAAATTAGTTTTCTACCTGAAAGTTCGGCCCCTGCTTTATCGGCTACTCTCCCAGGGTCTTTCCTGGCGAAAGCCTCTAATCCGAGTTTCAGAGCGCGCTCGTAATTATCCTGCTTGGGAAGAGCCGGGCCTGAAAGATCCTTTATATTCAGCATTGTTACGAACCAGACTAAATAAATGGTTTAAGGCGTCTCCCCGAGTAGGGAAAGACGCCTGGTATATTTCGCTACAGAGATGGAGTCTGGAATCCTTAGATCGTCAACGTCCGGACTCCTATCACGTTTGGCAGTTGTCTCAAAGCCTCTAGAGCCGATTCGTCGGCCTTAGTGTCGGTATTGAGGAACAACAGCGCCTGACCGCCAGCTTCTTCGCGGGCAAACTGGAAATGGGATATGTTGATGCCCTTTTCACCCAGGGTCAGACCTACCTGTCCAATGACCTTGGGCTTGTCATAAGCATGCAGTAAAATCAACTCGCCGCACAGGTCAAACTCTCCCCTGAAGAGACCGTATCTAACCATTCTGGGGGTTGATCTACCAAAAAGTGTTCCTTCGACGTCATGCTCTCGATTCTCAGTTACAACCTTGAACCGAACAACCGATGTGAAATGCTCGGACTTGCTCACTTTCGTTTCTGAAACCTTGATCCCACGATCTTCTGCAACCATCGGGGCGTTGACCAGGTTGACGTCATCCATCATTATCGGAGTCAACAGTCCAGTAAGGAATGTCGTGGTGATCGGCTTGACGTCCATCGTCCCCACATCCCCCGAGTACTGAGCTTCAACACTCTTTATGCCAGTTTGAATCATGTTTCCAAGGAAAAGACCCATTCTCTGGGCAAGTTCCAGATAAGGCTTGAGCGTTTCCAGCGCTTCACCTGACACAGCGGGAGCGTTTACTGCATTTCTTATGGTTCCAGTCAACAGAAAGTCGCGGATCTGAGCGGCAACAGCGACAGCGACGTTATCCTGGGCTTCTCTGGTTGATGCCCCAAGGTGAGGTGTGCAGATCACCTTTTCCGAAGATACCAGCCTGGTCAGACCAGGAGGTTCCGTGTTGAAGACATCGAGGGCAGCCCCTGCAACATGGCCAGACTCAATGGCGTCAGCCAGGTCTTCCTCATTGACTACCGGACCACGAGAACAGTTTACTATCCTGACACCCTTCTTCATCCTGGCTATGTTCTTGGCATTTATTATGCCACGAGTGTCAGAGGTCAATGGTACGTGAAGAGTTATGATATCGGATTCAGCGAATACATCATCCACCGTTCCCAGTTTGATTCCCATCTGTTTGGCCTGGTCTTCCGACAGGAACGGGTCATACGCTATGACACTCATTCCAAGTCCCATCGCCCTGTCCGCTACGACCGATCCTATTTTGCCCAGTCCAACTATTCCGAGAGTCTTATTCAGGATTTCAGTCCCGGAGAATTTCTTCTTGTCCCACTTGCCTTCCTTCATGGAAGCGCAAGCCTGTGGGATGTTTCTTACCAGGGCCATCATCATTGAAAGCGTGTGTTCGGCAGTTGTAACCGTGTTACCGCCGGGAGTGTTCATAACCACGATGCCTCTTTTTGAGGCGGCCTTAATGTCAACATTGTCAAGACCGGTGCCAGCGCGTCCGACTACCTTGAGGTTGGTCGCCGCTTCGATTACGTCGGCGGTTACTTTAGTGGCTCCTCTGATGGCGAGGCCATCATATTCATTGATGATGGCTTTCAATTCGTCCGGGCTTAGTCCGACTTTGACATCCACCTCTAAGCCTGGGGCGTTCTTAAATATCTGAACACCCAACTCCGACAGGTTATCCGAAACCAAAACTTTCACTAGGAAAAACCTCCTGAATCTTTACGTCTGAAGTTATTAGCTCAGAGGTGAACCCATAGCTCACCCAAATGAGCCTGAAGGACTCAATACGGCAGGGTCGGGTGGCTATGCCAATAGCGACCGCTAATCCACCGGGTCAGATTTACGAGAAATATTATTTGCCAGAATGTGTAGAGAACAATGTCATCTCAGCTTTTTATCAATATTCAGTAAAGTTGTCAAGCGCTAGAGGCCCATCCACAGCCAGAGTAGAAAGGCCTGAACCCGTTTGCCAACCAGACTTACGAGGCTATTCACCGACCAGCATCGCCAGGATCAGGGAAAGACCGACAACTATGACTGGTAATGGTGGATATCCTCTGAACATACCGGTCCCAATAACCCTTGCTTCGGAATACCGGGAATCCGGTTCAGGCTCGACATGACCGGTTCCACCCACAATTGAGGAGCCGAGGAATTCTTTCTCAAAAGAGTCACTCAATCGTGGTCCGGATGGGGATGGAGTGGAATCCGGGATTATCTCAACAAATGGTAAGTCGTCAATCTTGGCGGAATCAGCATTTGGGACTAACTTGAATTCAGGTTTTTTTGAAACCATAGCGTCTCTTTCCATTCCACGTAAAAGCCTGCCAACCAGCACGCTAAAATGTTACTCAAAATAGAGGCGTTTTTTTAAATAGTTTCACCTATTGCTTAGAAGCAGCTTTATTATAAAGGTATTTGAGATTTTGTCACTACATAAATTGGAAACTCACAAAACCGGCTCGACACTGTAACAGCGGATATTGATTTATTGAGTGAGAGCTGTACATGATGTAAAGTGGTTACAGCGAGGCAATGATTTCTGAGTGGCCAGGTTGTTTGGAGGAGTGTGCACCATGGAAAAGAAGGCTCCGGATATAAAAGAATCGGTAGTGGAATTGATGGAAAATTTGGGTACCATCGGGGTTTTTATGCTTGGAGAGGCGAGGGCCTTCCTGAGAAAAAGTTGGGGAGCTTCCAGGGAAGAATTCTACGCCGCAGTCGACAGGGCTTCAAAGACGATGAAGCAGTCGGGTAAAATGGCAGTGGATGACATAGAAAGGGCAGCGGAAAAAATCAAGCAGTCGTGGGAACTTCTCGACAAGGAGAAGGACCTTGACTGGGATAGTTTCCTGAATGACATCAAGATTCGTTTGAAGGCCATCGGCGGTATCACAAAGGAGACGTTTGATCTTTGTGTCAACCAGACCAAGGAAGTACTTGATAAACAGTGGACGGCGGTGGGGAGGGTCGGTGAGGACCAGGTAAAGGAAGCCCAGAAGCACACCGAACAGATGGCAAAGGTTTTTAAGGATCAGTGGGGAGTATTCTGGGATACGATGCAGAAGACGGGCAAAAAGATTGATCGAGCCGTTGAAGCCGCCTGGGAAGAAATCAAGAAAAAAGACTGATTCCCATACATCAGAAGTTGAGGGCTTTAAGCATTGATAACAGTTGGCCTCACCGGAGGCATTGCGTCCGGTAAATCCACAGTAAGCTCAATGTTCAGGGAGAGCGGGATTCCGGTCATCTGCGCAGATGAGCTGGCGCATGAGGCTGTCAGTCCAGGCTCACCAGCGCTTGAAAAAATCATGGAGGTCTTTGGCTCCGATGTGCTGGATCCGGAAGGAAATCTCAACCGTGCAGTATTAGGCTCAAAAGTTTTTACAGACAGCAACCTTAAAAAACAACTGGAACAGATTATCCATCCGGTCGTGGCTCGTCGGAAAGAGGAACTCCTTCGCGATTATGAAAGGCAAGGTCATCGCATAGTAGTTGTTGATGTGCCGCTCCTGTTCGAGGCAAACTGGGAAAACACTGTCGATGTCGTCCTTGTCGTCTATGTAAACAGGGATGTTCAGGGTGAACGGCTGATGAGGCGCAACGGCCTGAGTGTTGAAGAAGTGTCAGCCCGCCTAAACTCGCAATGGCCTATAGAAGACAAGAGGAAGAAAGCCCACATCGTAATAGACAACTCGCTGAGCATAGAAGACACCCGAACCCGCTTCAGGCAGGTTCTGGCAGAGTTGATAGAGAGAGAGGCTTTCTTGGGAAGCCCCAAAAACGACAATGAAATACGCTGACATTATTGAGTCCGGGAGTCCGGACGAAACTATCATTACCGTTATGGATGTCTGACTGAAATTTAGACGCAATACAGTGTGGTCTCGCCAGGTCTGGCTTTTTCGGTCCAGTCTCTAAGGGGCCTAGACCATCCATAGAATTCATGAGGTACTAAAACGCTTTGCTCGAAATCTTTATTGGCGTAGGATTCTGGGTAATTATATTCATCATTTGGTATTTACGGAACTATCCCGAAAAGGCGCCTTCATTCCTTCGACCCAGGCCGAAAAACGTGAAACAGACCGGTGTGTCCAATCACAAGGCCTCAAGACCCGACAAGTCCGGTAAGGAATACAAGAAACTGGTCGAGATTGTGGAAAATGTCTGCGCGTTAGACCGTTTCGGTTCGAGTGACGCCGCAAGCATGGCTTTGGCGGTCAAGAAATTGATGGATATAGAAAAATCCAGTGGCCAGATATGGGAGGCCTATGCCCTGGACGCACTCGAAACGGCCGAAATAACATGTGACGACTGTGGAAGACGTTTAAAAAAGACCGTTGGCAAAGGGGGCGTAAGAATTGAATGTGTTTACTGCGACAAGTGGCTGGAACTAAAAAACTCGAAGGTAGCCATTCTGGATTTTCCCAGAAAGGGAGCCGGGAATTCCTGAGCATAAGGCCTTGATTTAATGGAGATTACACCGTGGCGCAATTAATTTCATGGAAGAATGTTGAGTCGGTAAAGTTGAACGAGAGCACATCCAGGAAGATGGTCTGGGGCGAAAAGGTGATGGCCGTTTTGATCGATTTGGCCCCGGATTCAAAAGTGCCACTTCATGATCATGAATCCGAACAAATGACCATGGTGCAAAAAGGGACGCTTACAATTTCTTTTCCAGGTCAGGATGATGTCCAACTCAAATTCGGGGATGTCCTTGTCATACCTTCTCTACAGCCGCACAGCGCAAGGTCCGGACCAGAGGGATGCACGGTAATGGATGTTTTCTCTCCGATTAGGCAGGACTTCATCGATGGATCAGCCGCCTACTATGGTGATCAGAATGCGGATGAGAAAAAAACCGAAGACGGGAGCGCCCGCAGACCATCACTCGATCCATATCAGGCTCTCAGAGGCTATCTTGCCGGAGTGGGCATTGACATCCCTATTGACACATTAAGGCAAACGCCACTGGATCTACTTGCACGATATGTTTATGAAAAGGAATGTATTACCATGGGGCAGCTCCGTGAGGTGCTCGGAATAGACAAGAAACAGGCCAAAGACCTTCTGCGCCAGTGGAAACATGGGGATGACCATAGCGAGTCAAGTCATAGACGCAAACTGGAAAGGTTGATAGTCCTGCCCAATGAAATAGCGAGATACAAGGTCGACTGAAGGCGCACAACCGGTAAAGAGAGTCATGGAATCTGATAAAATCCAGAAGATAAAGGCCGCCGTGAAGCGCAATTTTGACAGCAGCCCTGACAACTACGATGAATTTGAGTCAAAGTACGGTTTCTTCCAAGATCTCAACGCGTTTCTTCTTAAAGCCGTTAATCCTCAAGCAACAAACAGGATCCTGGACATAGGGTGTGGAACCGGGGCAAGCTCAATGCAACTTGTAAAGGCATTTCCAAGTGCATGCGTGGTCGGGCTTGACAATTCCCCTGCGATGCTCGAGAAAGCCAGGGACAACTGCAAGAGCTTTCAGGGCCTTGCTTTCATTGAGGGTGATGCTTCGGCTTTAAAGGATTGCATAGATGAACCATTCGACATCATCATCTACAGCGCGTCCATCTTTTTGATTCCCGATTTCAGGGAGAGTCTTCTTCAAGCCATTGATTTGTTGCGTCCAGATGGAAGGATAGGGCTAACATTTATGGACGGGGTTTACTCTGACCGGGGGGAAAACGTGTTCGCCGCTGTGGAAGAGAAAACTCGATTGGGACTAAGCCTAAAAAAACCGGTTTCCCTTAATGATCTTCAGGACTGCATGAAATCCCTGTGCAAATCAGTCCGAATGACTCAGGCTAACTTTGAGCAGCCCAAACAGCAGGTAAGGGATTTCTTTTCCATTCAGGCGATGTCTGCCGGCCTCTTCCCAACCCTGGATTACAAAGGGCGCCTCGAAAAAATAGACAAACTATTCGAAAACATTCCAGATGAAAACCTCACTTTCAGATGGATGATAGTCGTAGGGGCGAAGTCCTGATACAAACAACAGATCGCCGGGGTGGTTGAGGCCATTATACTATAGGGCCCCTTGATCCCGTAAACTCGCCAAATTATGGCGGCAGCCACTATCTGTTGTCTCTCATTTGATGATTCAACTGCTCAGGGGATGAGTTTGCGGCAGGATGTCTGTTTTCTGCTTCCCGTTTGGCCTCCATGTATAGCTGTTTGATTTCTTCGAGTCTGTCGGTTGAGATGTTATCCTTATCTGAGGCCGATGGAGCAGGTTGATTCATCTGATGGCTGCGCCACTGCTCAGGGTTGGTCCTGGCAGCCTGACTCATGGACTGGCTCTCAACCTGATACGAAGAAAAAAACACCGCGGTGAAAACGGTAGTGATAACACAGAATGTATGTTTCATAGGGACTCTGCAAAATTTCCTGACTTCTCCTGAGGTCTCCTACAGGACTCAGATTTCGATTATCATAAACAGCCCGGGAAAACAACCTGGACAAACCCGCTCTCCCAGAAGGGATTTTGCCGAGCGGGCTTGCGCAGATCAGAATATTAGCGGACAGCCAACAAACGAAAACCTAAAATAGACTACCTGTTGTCACTCCATTTACCAAACTGTTCACGCAGCACCCTGTGCAGGATCTTGCCGGTTCCTGTTCGTGGCATCTCGTCATCTTCAATAAAGTCGATGGATTTTGGCGCCTTGTATGCGGCAATTTTTGTCCTCGCATACCGTTTCATCTCTTCTTTCAGTCCTTCTGACGCGTCTTCGATATCCTTGAGTATGATGAAAGCGTGTATGGCCTCACCCCATTTTTCATGTGGCACACCAATGACTGCTACGTCCTTCACCTTGGGGTGCGATGCCAAGGTGTTTTCAACTTCCGACGGGAACACATTCTCACCACCGGTGATAATCATGTTGGCCTTGCGGTCAACCAGGACATAGAATCCATCCGAGTCCCTGTAGCACATGTCGCCTGCAGTAAACCATTCCCCCTGAAAGACTTCCTTGGTTTTCTCGGGTAGTCCCCAGTATTCCTTGAAAATCATCGGAGTCCTTGCGTAGAGTTCTCCAACTTCACCATCCGAGACTTCGTTACCCTCCTCATCAAGCACCTTTATCCTGTCAATCCCGAATATTTCCCTACCTATCGTGCCAAGTTTACGTAGCTGATCTTCAGGCCTGCATAAAGTCACCAAGCCTGCCTCGGTCGATCCATAGGCCTCCCAAAGTTCCGCATTCTTGAAAAAGTCAAGGATCGCAATTTTCGTCTCTTTCCTGGCAGGAGCTGATGAAATAAGCAACTGTCTCATGGAGGATACGTTGAACCTACCCTTGATTGATTCAGGTAATGAAAGGATCATTATGTAGTGGGTCGGAACCAGCGAGGTGAATGTTATGCCGTATTTTTCGACCGTAGCGAGGAAGTCTTCCGGGTTGAAGCTTGATTCATTGTAAACACACACGGCGCCGGAAACCATCGTATAAGGGAATGAATAGAAAATCGAGTTGACATGGCACATGGGCATGACCATCAAGGCCTTGTCTGTCGGTTTTAAACCCATGTTGGCGATATCCAGATAGTACATGCCAAGGTAAGACTCGTGAGTCCTCACCACTCCCTTGGGTTTTCCAGTGGTGCCAGACGTATACATGAAGGTCCAAGGGTCTTCCGCGTCAACCGTTACGTCCGGTTCCTCATGAGAAGAGGCTTCAAGCCATTTCTCATATTCAACGTAACCATCAGGAGCAGTCTCCCCAGGTTCTCCGAGATACACATAAGCGTTAGCCGGAACAGGAAGCCGATCCTTGATTCCATTGATCATCTCAACAAATGGTTTTTCAACAATGAAGGCCTTGCAACCCGCGTTATTGACTATGTACTCAATTTCCGGACCCGCCAGCCTAAACATGATTGGGACACTAATCTGACCGCCCTTGGCGCTTCCGGCATAAATCTCCATCCACTCAACACGGTTGAATGCTAAAACTGCAAATCGGTCTCCATGTCCGCATCCCATCTTTTTGAGGCCGTTGGCTAGTCTGCAACTACGCTCATTCCACTGGCTGAAGGTGAAATCCCTATTCTTATCCTGGCACCCTAGCCTGTCCGGATAATGTTCGGCTTGTCTGCTCAAGACCACTCCCATGTGAATCCATTTGCTTACCGTCATAAAGTCCTCCAAAATACTCTGTTGTATTCAGTTCCCAGTTGTGGTTCAGCTATACGCGCTACTGATAACGAAGCACGCACAAAACCCAATGGCGTGAGCTGCACAGATGTCCCGGAAATCAAGGCATAACAACCTTTGTGTTTCATTAGAATGAAATGTTTTCCTAACAGGCCAACGTCGGCGCTAAAAAATGAAATGCTATTTTTATCAAAAAATGGGAAGATCAGAGTGATTACAAGACTATTACCAAGTCCTATAATAATTTGGTAAATCCACACTGTCAACTTCTATCAGCAGACTGCTCAATCGAGTCGGGAGGTTAGCTCTTTCACCACATCAGGAATTAACGGTGTTCCCCATGCTGAAAAATCAAACACTTGGTCGCCTGTGCCATGTCGGTCCATCTTCACTGACAGCGGTGTGGCACGGTCGGCAGAACTTCTTGATTTGACAAAAAAATTCTTTCGATGACAAAATCTTCCCGATGCGCTAACAAATTAGTAGTACCGACGGTTTTTCTCAAAAAGTCAACGGATGGAGGCGATTAATGAGTCAAATTGACAGGAACTCGGGTATGTTGCACGCGCAGGAGGCTTTTGGGACTTCCCAAAGGAAAGCCTATCAGGAGAAATTCCTGGGCGAGGTTATCACTACGGCTTATTCTGCCGGAACTCCATTGCGTGCAGCCATGGACGAGTTGGGTCTGCGACCGGATGCGGTCAGGACTGTCGATGATCTTCAAAAGCTACCGATTACAAAGAAGAAAGATCTTTCTGAAGCGCAAAAAGCCCGTCCTCCCTTCGGGGGCTTTCTGACTGTTCCGATGTCCGACCTGGTGAGAATTCATCAGTCGCCCGGGCCGATTTATGATCCGGTCGGAAAGGTTCAGGATTACTGGCGCTGGAAGACTGCTCTGTATTCGGTGGGATTTCGCTCTGGGGACATAGTAATAAATACGTTCGCCTATCATCTGACGCCTGCGGGCCACATGTTTGAAGAAGGGATGACTGAACTTGGGGCAGTGGTAATCCCGACGGGCGTAGGAAACACCGAAGCCCAGGCAGAGATACTAAAGAGTCTTAAGGTCACAGGATACATCGGAACCCCAAGCTTCCTAATGGCCATCCTGAAAAAAGCTGAAGAAATGGAGATAATTTCTTCAGTCAATCTTCAGGTAGCCTTTCTCGCAGCCGAAATGCTGCCAGAATCCATGAGGAAAAGATTCTTTGACGATTATGGAATAATAGGTCGGCAGGCTTACGGAACAGCCGACGTCGGTTGCGTATCCTATGAGTGCTCACAACTAAGCGGAATGCATATACATCATGATGTCATAGTAGAGATCGTAGATCCACAGACCGGCGAGGCGCTTCCTGAGGGTTCAGTTGGAGAGGTTGTTGTAACGTGTAACAACAAAATTTACCCACTGATCCGTTTCGGGACAGGTGACCTGTCATGCCTGGCAGTAGATGAGTGTTCCTGTGGAAGGAAATCCCCCAGGTTGACTCGAATCATGGGAAGAGCCGATCAGGTGACAAAGGTGAAGGGAATGTTCGTTCACCCCTCGCAGGTCCAGCGAGTTGTCGATAGCTTCCCAGGCGTCATAACCAAAGGACGTCTCCTAGTAGAAAGAGCCCAGGATCAGGACCTCATGACACTGGAAATTGAAATGAATGAAGAACTGGGACCGCAACTCAGGACATCGATAGAAAATGCGATAAAAGAAACAATCAAACTCAAGGGCGCTGTCAAAAAGATACCCAACGACACACTCAAGGACGGATTCAGGGTTATCGAAGACGTCCGTAAGTGGGACTGATATGACCCAAAAAAAAGAGGCCGAGTCACCGGCCTCTTTTTTCAAGCGATGCAACCGCACCGCATAGCTAACCTCAGGAATGTCCACTGCCTGCGCTGTGCCCGCAGGACGAGCCCAGTCCACGTTCAATGGAGGAACTCGAGAACACCGAAAGAATTTTGGTCACATCCGAGCTGTCGCAATCAGGACAGTTCGGAGGGTTGAGTTCAGAAGAAAATACCAGTCGCTCAAATTCCTTGCCACATTTTCCACAAACGAATTCGAAAATAGGCATTTTCAAACCTCACTAGCCACAACTGCATCCGCTTCCGCATCCTTCGGACGCAGAGTTAACCAACTCAGCCATCGGGCCGAATATACTGGACTTGATTGCCAGACCGCCTGATTCCTTTATGATCTTCATCGCAAATGGGTCTACAACCAAAGGTAGTTCATTGATCACATGCTGTTCGTCGCCTTCTTTTAGCTCATCCAGAGCCAATCCCATGCTGGGACCGCCTCAACCATAGCCGCCAAAAAAAACCCTGAGGAACTGATTGTCAACCAGTTTCTCCCTGAGAAATTTTGTTGATTCTTCGTCAATCGTGAACATGTTTGTCTCCTAGCGAGATTCGTCTTGTTTATAACTACAAGACTATTCATATATCCGAATGTAGTCAAGGGCCAGCTAAAATTTTATGCCACCCAACCACAATCTTCACAAAAAAATCGGTCATATTGACAATGACATAGCTGGTTGCTGCCTATACACCAATTTTCAAGCATAACCCGGATAAGGATTGATTACCACAATTATTAGTGAAACCATGGGAAAGTTCACTGGATGGTCACTCCATAAGACGGTCAATAAAAACTTTCAGCTTCCTGAGTTCACTCTGAACCGATGGCGGTCTACCTTTGTCCTTGCAAGTCTTGCAGTCCTCTTGCGCTGATGAGGCCCCATCACCGGTGGATGTCAAGTCTCCGAGGTAGGGTAGGGGAACACCGTTGCCCTCGCGGTATCTCTGGACCAGTTTCCTGAGACTTTTCTGTATCTGCTTCTCACCTATCAGGATATTTTCACCTATGATTATCAAGGGAACGGAGAATTTGTTGGCGCTGTGGACTGACTCTATTCGTTCAAAGACCAGATAGTCCTCCGGACGTGTTATGTCGAAGGCTTTGATTTTGAGGCCCTCATCCCTGGTAAGGCTATCGAGCAAAGGTCTTACGTGATCGCAAACCGTGCAGTCGCTGGATCCGAAATACACCGCCCAGACATCTCCAGGAGAGCCCGATGCAGCTACCTGAACAGAAAAAGTCACTGACGCCAGAACAAACAGGCAGCCGGCAGTAAGTGTCCTGACAAAAAGAATTGATCGTTGAAGAGACTTCATTTCCTGATCAGTATCATCTTCTGTGGGATCGGATAAAAGGAACTTACATTTCGGTGAGTCCTGAATCCGCAGGCCTCCCTCTGTATCAGCAACCAGTCAAGGGCATGCTGCGCACTGTTTACCGTGGAATTGTATTTTCTGATTGAATCATTTATCATTTCTATATGCTCGTCGCACAGATCACCAGAAGAACCGTTCCTGAAGGTGTCCATCAATGCAAAAACCTCCATGCGCGCCTGAACGGCCTTCTCAATCAACCGCTCAAGGGCTGCGCCGGAATTGCCAAGCCCCTCCGCCATCTCCTTGACCAAATCTATTTCCATGCCGCCTGTGTCACGGCATATTCCCATTTCAAACCTCCCAAAATATTAGTGTAGTGTATTTCTGGTCAATTCAAACACCATGCATTCATGTCCCGTTATTGTTTTATTGATTAAAGATAATATAAACAGATTTATGGTTTTATTAGCTATAAATTTACTTGACATTTTAAACGTAACCTACTATGTTTCGAAACACTTTAATACATAGGAAGCTCAATGACCCGGCTGAGCCGGGCGCTGTTAAAGAACAGAGCAAATTCCTTACCCCCCCAGTGAGGAGGTCTCCCATGTCCGGGAAATGTTCCGTTTTCGGCTCTATCGCCATCGTAGTGGCTGCGCTTTTGATAACATGTATGGTGGAGCCAGTTCAAGCCTACAGAATTTGCACATTCAAGGGGACGGTTGTTGACAATGGCTGGCGTTCCATGACCGTCAAGTCGAATGGGCAGTGCGCCGAGGTCAACGTTGGTTGGCGCACCAAATTCGTTCCAAACAGGCGTCCGTGCTTAGGTGAGAATGTGGCAGTGGACTTCATTCTCGAAGATGGATATATGAAGGCGACCAAGGTTGTCAGCTTGTCCCCGTTGCCTTCAGCAGCTCAATGTTATCCACCTGCGCCCCCAAGCGGATCGGTGTGCAGGTCGGTCGGAGAGGAGCCTAGCCCTATAGACTCATGCACTCCGCCCAAGCCGATAGTATCGACACGTCCTCCGGCTCACGTGTCTGATCCTTCGTGGTCGCCGTCCGGGTCATCGACATCAACTACGCCCCCTCCCTCGGGTAGAAAACCGGCGGCGCCACGATCAACCGACACTCAGACCAAGCCTCCCGCCAGTGGGTCGGAAGCTGTCTCAACGGGTCCATCAGCCTCCACGTCCACCGGGACTGCCACAACCCCTCCAAAGAGGCCTGTGGGAAAAACGGCTACTGGTGAAAAGAAAGTGATTGCAAAGACGACGCCGGTAGAAAGGCCTGCCGCCCCCAAGGAAGACATTAGCGAGACTGCGCCGAAAGAGGAGAAAAGCTCAAAAACACTTACAGGTGAAGTTGTAGCCTCCTCCCCAAAGAGCTTATCGCTCAGGGTAGCTGACGACAGTGATACTGCCGAGGTGGTGAACATACGGGTCGGGCTCAAGACGAAGTTCATACCATTCAGAAGGCCTGCAGTTGGAGAGAAGGTGAAGATTGAATACAGGCAGGAAAATGGCGACAAATTCGGATACACAGTGCAGGTAGTTCAATAAAACCCTCGATTTCACGACCTCCTCTTTCATCGGGGTAGCATCCAAAAAAACGCTCCTGAGATTTATCAGGGGCGTTTTTTAGCTTTGTGAACTAATAATATATCCAGGTTGGATGTTTAGTATCAGTCATCGACGGGTTTTTTTAGGTCTATTCTCAATTTGCTGAGGAATGAATTGTAAAGAGATTCGAGTTCAGTGGGGTTTTCGGATTGCGTCTGTTCATAGCCCACAAGGAAGTAATATATTGCCCGGTCAAAAAATAGGGTTGTCCGGTTGTTAAGGGCCACTATTGAACGCACGTCAAAAGGTTGTCCCGCAAAGTTACTGTCCTGGAAAAAAAGCCAAACGTGCCTTTTGAGCAGAATGAAGACCCGGACCATTTCGGAAAAACTAAGGCCATCCTCGCAACAACGTATCCCGAGTTTAACATAACGGTCTGCTATCGTTTCCACAGAGGTGCGCTTGTCTATGTTTACGGTGAATTCACTTAAGACTGTGTCGGCCAAATCGCGCAGCATTTCCTCTGCAAGTCGGTAATGAGAGAGTATCTCTCTCTTATGTAGGGTGTCCTCCATGAAAAGGTCACGAATTTCAGCGTGAAACCTTTCAATGAATTTGGCGAATTCCATTTCAAATGTTCTGGCTTCCATAATTTCCTCCTAAACCAGCGAATTCAATTGCGACACCGTACCGGATATTCAATCGTGCCTGTGTTTGGGCTTGTCATGAGAATGCTCATGGGTGTGTTCATGTGCATGTTCGTGTGAGTGACAATGCTCATGTGGATGGTCATGACAGCGCTGAGACGCTTCGCCATGGCAATGTTCATGCTGGTGAGTGTGGCCATGTGAGTGTCCATGTTGGTCGCAGCAGCAGCCAGAGCCGGTGGCCGAAGCGGGAGTAGCCGTATCGAGTTGTTCCAAAGCCTTGCGAAATTCGTCGTTGGCCCTGTCGATATGCTCAACGGCATTACGAATCCTGTCTCCTACGAGTGGGAGACCCATTTGATCAAGAGAGTTGGAAACTTCAAGATAACCTTTTAAATGCTCATAATTGTGGTTAATCCAATGCTCCAGACGAATTCTAGCTTTTTGAGCTTCATCCATTTTGGGGAACCCCCTGTAATATTTATTGGTTCAACAGGAAACCGGACATCATAAACATGGAATCAGATAGCTCCAGACTTGTTGACATGCACAAGTCTGAAAAAATTACCTAGCAGTTGCTTGCCTGCCGCAGCCTGTGAGTCTGGTCCGTAAGCCTGGGTCCAGCCTCTTTCAGGATGAAACGCCATACCGTACACAAGGGCGTCCGGTATTGTTATCAACTGTATCTCAGATGTGGCGCTTCTTGCAAGATTAGCAAAGGGATGTGGGGCATTTTTGACTTCTTCCGTGTGACTCTCCAGAACTGCGAAATTCCCTGGATGAACAACGACCCCCTCAAATATCCTGTCAGACGCAAGTGTCTCAAGGTACACCAGGCCTCTCTCCGCAATGGCTTCAGGAGGATATTCATATAGAGTTCTTCCCTCAAAGGCCGGATCAATGAAGTCTACCCTAGCTCCAAAACTCGCAGCCAAAAACTGGTGACCACCACATATGGCAAGAACTGGAAGGCCTTGAAGTTGAACGGCATTAATCAGCGTCGTGGTGAGAGTTTGTAGCATACGTGCCAAGCTCCCGGTATAGGATCGCCAGGGAGTTCCCTGAGGGCTTAGCAGCAGGAAATCGCATGACTCGACGGCTCTTTGGATGAGGTCGGTCTGTGTGAAATGAATGTGCTTCAGGCTTATTGGAATTATCGCGCCATCAGGAGCGCGCAGGCTGAGTTTCTCACAAATATTTGTCTTTAACTCTTGGAAGCGACTTATGTCAGGCGACCCATGTTCAATATCTACCAGCAAACCGCTGAGGGAAATTGTGCGAGTTTTGTTGAACGAATTTTTCAAGGCAGATGAACCCGGAGTGGAGCCATTCAAAATCCCGGTGATTTAAAATCCGGGATCCTGTGTTTTCGGGGGAGAGAATCCGGTGGTCTAGTTATATCCCCAGGACCCGTAAGGTGCGCCCCAGAATTGGTAAGGGCGTCTGAGGATAACCTTATAGGTGTCTCCATCAATAGCTCTGAAAAGTCCCTGTATAGACCAGTCCGGATACAGGAATCCCTCGAATGTGTGGCCATCCTTGCTGCCGAATATGTAATTGCCACGGATCTTGCCCTGAATGGAGAACTTAGCCTTGCCGAAGAAGTTGCCGCCCTCGACTATGCCGACAATGTCCTCACCGTTCTGATGGGTTATGTTTACGCTGCCTTCAGCCCCGAAAATGTTGCCTTTGGCATTCCCAACCCACATGCCCCGTATGTCATTTGCACGGGCTTCTCCGATAAGGACTCCAACCAGTAAAACTGAAATAAATACATAAAGTAGTCTGTTCATCTTATTGATACCTTGGTCACATAATATAACATAACTGCTGCTAAAAGTGTAGATGTTCAGTTCTTAAAATGTCACGTCACCTTCAATGGGGTCTTGAAAGACAGGCCGCGCTGCGCCATGGTTTTGATACCGAGTCCCAGGTCCTGATAATTCAAACATGCAGAATGTTTTGTCAGGTTCAGATGATTTTCGGAGAGCGCCGGTCAAGGTCCAGTCTGCGCTGCTCAGGATCAACTTAAGGTTGGGGCCTTTCTGATACTGCCTGCGCTCGAGTCATTAAATAGCGGCTTACGAGCTTTTGAATTTGCAAGGAATTATGACCGGAGCGTGAACGTACGACAGCTACTGCAAGCGAGTTGTCCGGACTGAAGAATGCCCATGGACAAATGCCCTGTCCATCGAATGTTGACATTCTTTTTGGCTTATGTCAAAAATGACAGAAGCTAATCAGTTCGAATTTTAAGATGTTTTGTGACTCTATCTCTGCGGGGGTCTCATGAATTATCAATTCGTCCGAACAACCTGCCCTTACTGCGGTTGCGGTTGTGAAATGCTTCTCGAAGTTCTGGATGGAAAACTAGTGGGTACCTACCCTTCCAAGAGCGGTCCCATGAACTATGGAAAGCTTTGCATAAAAGGATGGAATGCCCACGAGTTCGTTCACAGCTCTGATCGTCTGACCAGTCCACTCATACGCAAGAATGGTTCTTTGAAGAAAGTTTCGTGGGAAGAGGCTTTTGATTACACCTCTAGCCGGCTAGCTGAAATACGTGATACCCATGGGGGTGACAGTCTGTCATTTCTCACGTCCGCCCGTTGTACTAATGAAGAGAGTTATCTCATGCAAAAACTTTGCAGAGCGGGGTTTGGTGTCAACCACATTGATCACTGCGCCCGTCTCTGACACGCCCCGACGGTGGCAGGTCTTGCCGCCGCTTTTGGGAGTGGAGCCATGACTAATTCGATTCCGGAGATTGAGGACGCTGACTGCATTTTTCTGATCGGGTCGAACACCACGGAAGCTCACCCGCTAGTCGCACACCGCGTCTTCCGTGGAAAGCTCAAGGGGGCCAAACTTATTGTAATTGACCCTCGAAAAATTCAGCTCACCCTACAGGCCGACATACATTTACGGATTAACTTTGGAACCGATGTGGCTTTTATTAACGGTCTGCTTAAAGCCATTATTGATAATAACTGGCATAATCAGGGTTTTATCAGCGAGAGGACAGAAGGCTTTGACCAACTAAAACAACACCTTGGCAACTACACCCTGGAAGAGGCCTCAAGAATATCCGGAATATCGGTTGAGGACATTTTAAGAGTGGCAAGGATATACGCCACATCCGAAAAGTCCACCATACTCTACACGCTAGGGATAACCGAACATTCCCATGGAGTGGATAATGTCAAATCGCTAGCCAATCTCGCCATGCT
>CALDNG010000406.1 GCA_937915285.1 uncultured Desulfomonile sp.
AACGTTCGCAAACATATAGAGCTTCGCGGAATACTTCAGGGAATCGGTTGTCGGACTACGCTTAGCCGATTTGCAAGCAGGTTGAAACTTGCCGGGTGGGTCATCAATACCTCTGACGCAGTGACACTGGAAATAGAAGGACCTGAAGAGTCATGTCGTAATTTTCTCGATGAGCTTCCGGGAATTATTCCGGCTCCCGGCCGAATAGACCAGATGACGGTCTCAGCGACTGATCCAATTGGTGAAAAAACCTTTCAGATAAGGAACAGTTCACATGGCAAACGGGGCCACACCCCTATTCCACCGGACGTAAGCGTTTGCCCAGAGTGTGTCAATGAACTCTTTGACCCAGATAACAGGCGTTTTCTCTATCCTTTTATTACCTGCACAGTCTGTGGTCCACGTTTTACCGTGGTTCGATCATTCCCTTATGATCGCGAACGCACCAGCATGGCCGATTTCACAATGTGCCCAGAATGCATGGAAGAATACGAAACCCCGGTTGACAGGCGGTTTCATTCCCAGACAAATTCGTGCCGGGCTTGTGGTCCCAAGCTGATAATTGTTGATCCTGATGGGAACCCCATTCCTGGGGAACCAATCACAAGCGCCCTTAAAATGTTAAAACAGGGCAAGATAATCGCCATCAAGGGCATCGGAGGCTTTCATCTGGCATGTGACGCGTTAGACAGCAAGGCAGTACAACTCCTGAGAGACCGTAAGGGAAGAGCCGAAAAGCCTTTTGCCGTCATGATGAACAATATGGATACGGTCAGGTATTATTGTGCTGTTTCCGAACTGGAAGAATCAGTCCTTACATCAATGGCTTCACCAATAGTATTGCTTAGATCTACCGGTAAAAAACTCGCAAAAGGCGTGGCGCCCGGTATGTCGAATTTCGGAGTCATGCTCCCATACACTCCCATCCACCATCTTCTTTTCAAGCACCCGCTTCTGAACGAGGACACCCTCCCTGTGGCCCTTGTCATGACATCGGGAAACAGGTCTGAAGAGCCGATATGTAAGGACAATGATGAGGCGTTGAGGCGTTTGAGGGACCTTGTGGACGCTTTTGTCATTCATGATCGTGAAATAGTTCTGAGAGCGGACGACTCGATAGTCCGCGCTATTTCAGAAAAGGCGGTTGTATTCAGAAGGTCCAGAGGTTATGTCCCGGGCGCGTTTCCACTGAAAAGGGTTTTGGGAAGATCGGGAAAGCTCTCGGGTGTGGATGAAGAACAGGACAATGATGACTTAGGGAGACGGGCGTTTGTCGGGACGGGGGGTGATTTAAAAAATGCGCCGGCAATACTGAAAGGCGACCTCATAGTTCCCGGTCCGCATGTGGGTGATCTGGCATCACCTATTGCTCAGGATTATTTCGAAAGTTCCGTGGATGTCCTCGCAGATTATCTTGAAGTTAAACCAGACTTTATGGCGTTTGATCCACATCCCGAATATTTCAGTCATCATTTGGCTAGAAGATCCGGTTTAAAGTCATTTTCCGTCTACCACCACCACGCGCACGCCGTGAGCCTTCTTGTAGAAAAAGATATTAACTCACCCACCCTGTTCGCTGTATTTGACGGCACAGGTTATGGCACGGACGGGTCAGTGTGGGGTGGTGAATTCATGGTTGCTGACCGCTCTTCATTTGAACGCCTTGGACGATTCAGTCTTTTTCCTCTGATCGGAGGCGAATCAGCCATAAGGGAGCCTGCCAGAATACTTGCTGGTCTACTCTGGCTTGCAAACGGGTATAAATTGACGGATAGAGTTAGAAACATTCTGGGGCCAGATGCCCTAATGGCAGACCTATGGATTGAGACTTTAATCAAGGGAATAAACTCGCCGTTGACCTCGTCAGTCGGAAGGCTGTTCGATGCCGCCGCCGTACTGGCTGGCTTCAGAAAACAGGTTACTTTTGAGAGTCAGGCCTCCATGTGGTTTGAAGGCGTGGCCCATCCTGAAGAGAATGGAAAATATGAAACTCAAATAGTTGACAATGGCCTGATTGAAGTCGATTCTG
Organism: uncultured Desulfomonile sp.; assembly: GCA_937915285.1. Classification (GTDB taxonomy): domain Bacteria; phylum Desulfobacterota; class Desulfomonilia; order Desulfomonilales; family Desulfomonilaceae; genus CAITZA01. Next base: position 2,030 of record CALDNG010000406.1, read on the forward strand.
GGGCCTTGATTGGCAGCATGTCAGAGGATGCCCTCTCAGGGACGTCACCTTCAGTCATGTCGGCTCGATTCCACAATTCGCTCTCCTCAATAGTGTCAGAAGTCCTTGAAATGCTGGCAAAAAGAACAGGCATTGAAACTGTCGGACTGACAGGAGGATGTTTCCAGAACAGGCTGTTGACTGAAAAATCGGTTGAATACCTTCGCAGAAAAGGTTTAAATCCACTGTCTCACGAATCAATTCCCCCAAATGATGGTGGCATTGCTATCGGACAGGTGGCTTGTGCGTTTGAAAGACTGTATTGTGGACCTGATAAAAGACGAGATTCCTAACCATAAAAAACAACAAGGACGTTTGAAATGTGTTTGGCTGTTCCAATGCAACTAGTTGAAATTACTGGAGAAGGTACTGGCAAAGTAGATGCCGGTGGGGTCAGGGCAGATGTAAGCCTGATTATGACTCCGGACGTTCAGGTTGGAGATTATTTGATAATTCATGCCGGTTTCTCCATTGAGGCCCTGGATCCAGAGGAGGCTCGAATTCGCTTGGACCTTTTCCGGGAACTGGCTGAAGCTACCAAAGATGAGGACTACAATTGACGACAAATGATCAGGCCCAAGCGGCCAAAAAGCTTGTTAAAGACATCAAGGTGTTGTGCTCGAGGGCATCAAAACCTCTAAAATTCATGGAGGTCTGCGGCACACACACCATGGCCATCCATGAATCGGGATTAAAAAGCCTTCTTAGCCCCGAGGTTACACTGGTTTCTGGTCCGGGATGTCCTGTTTGTGTGACCGAGAAACGCTTTATAGACCACGCGGTGCTGATCGGAAAAAAATTTGACGCATGTCTTGTAACATTCGGTGACCTTATACGCGTTCCTGGTACGTTCGGTTCTCTCTCCGACTTCAGATCGCAAGGTGGACTGGTAAAAATTATTTACTCACCTATGGATTGTATTGACATCGTCAGCAAAGAATCCCCGAGGCCGGTGGTCTTTTTAGGAGTCGGTTTCGAGACCACATCCCCCACCATAGCTGCAACCGTCAAAACTGCTTCGATCAAAGGATTGACAAATTTCTTCGTACTTCCGGCTTTCAAAACCATTCATCCACCTTTGAAAATACTGGCGTCAAAGCCCGACTTGAGTGGTTTCCTGCTGCCGGGTCATGTCTCGGCAATTATAGGTTCAGATTGTTATCAATACCTTGCTGACACATTTAACAAACCGGGTGTAGTTGCGGGCTTTGAGGCCTTAGACATATTGATAGCGATTCGTGATCTGGTGGGCATGGCATCCGCAGATGAAGCCAGGATAATTAATGATTACAAGAGAGTAGTCCGTGGTAGTGGAAATCTGGCGGCCCAAGCGCTGACCGATGAGGTTTTTGAACCGTGTGACGCATCCTGGAGAGGTCTGGGAGTGATACCGGGGAGCGGCCTTTCGTTCAGGGAGCCTTATAGGAGTTTCGACGCCTCGAGGAACCTTCTTGTGGATGTTCCGGACGCCAAGGACGACCCGAGGTGCAGATGTTCCAACATTCTGACGGGAAGCCTTCAGCCTGACAAATGCGGACTTTTCGGTAGGGAATGCACACCTGAACAACCGGTAGGACCTTGCATGGTTTCTTCGGAAGGGACCTGCGCTGCTTATTACAAATACGGGACGGTTAATTAAATGTCAGCAAATGGTGATACACGGGTCCTCCTTGGGCATGGTGGAGGAGGCAGGATGACGGGCCGTTTAATAAGAAATACCATTCTGCCTCGATTGAATCGTGGCAAGCTGGGGGCCTTGCCTGATTCGGTTGTCCTGAATGGACTAGGATCCCGCATCGCATACACCACGGACTCTTACACGGTGTCTCCTTTATTCTTCCCGGGAGGAAACATAGGATCCCTGGCTATCCACGGCACTTGCAATGATCTGGCATGTTCAGGCGCACGTCCTGTTTTTTTGTCACTAGGACTCATACTGGAAGAGGGTCTTGATCTATCCGATCTTGAGAACATACTCGACTCAATGTCGGAGGCCGCTGACCAGGCCGAGGTCGAAATAGTGACCGGTGACACCAAGGTAGTTCCCAAGGGAAGCGCCGACAGGATATTCATCAACACCTCCGGAATCGGCATGATTGAGCATGACTCCATTTTTGGGACCGAGTTCGTGGAGGTTGGTGATGAAATCATAGTAAGCGGGCCGGTCGGAAATCACGGAATGGCCATCATGCTTAGCCGGGCTGAGTTCTCATTTGATTTCAACATAAAATCGGATTCAGCCTCAATATGGCCCGTTGTTGAGAGACTTCTTGAGATTGGTTCAGGGCTCAGGTTTCTGAGAGACCCCACCCGTGGAGGATTGGCAGCTACACTAAATGAAATAGCGTCATCCGCTTGCGCTGAAATTGTGGTCGATGAGACCGCCATACCGATTGATAAGGAAGTCCGGTCGGCATCTGAAATCCTGGGGATTGACCCGCTTGTGGCGGCTAATGAAGGCAAGGTTGTTGCGGTAGTAAAAAAAGGAATGGGCCATAAAGCGGTAAGTCTGATGTCGGAATGCGAATTGTCAAAAGGGGCATGTGTCATAGGAGAAATTAGCTCCAAGAAAGCGGTTCGCGTGGTTATGAACACAAGAATCGGTGGCGCCAGAATAATGGCAGAGCCTACAGGCGAGTTGTTGCCGAGAATCTGTTAATATTCAGTTCCCTCTTCTCAAAAAGCGCCTGATTCAGGTGGGCAGTAGAAAATCTGTCTCCCTGGCCTCGACCGAATATTGAAGCAGATCCGGGCTCAAAATCATTTGGTTGATTTCATGATCCTTTCATTCATTTCAACAAGCCATTTATGTATAGGTTGCATGTCCCGAAATCTTTCGAAACAGAAATCTATTAGCTGATCCGACATCAGTTCATCAGGGGCCGGCATTTCACAGGAGGCTGTAAGCCCCGCTAACAGAAGAAGCCTGGCGTTTTCATGATTCTTGTCATAGCCTCTGGGAACCTTCTTGTATTTTTCTACGCCAATCTCATAAGGTCCTTTGGAGACAACCTTTCTGATGGCATTGTTTAATGATTTTCCATGAACCGGATCCACAACTGATTGGCGGTACTGTTCCAGATGGTCCCTGGAAAAACAGTGGTTTCCGACTCCCAGCATTATTGTGGGAGGCTCCAGATGGAAATAAAAACCGGGACAATCCATCTTCGCCATCCGTCCCTCCCAGAAAAATATCCCTAGGTGAGTCTTATAGGGGGTCTTGTTGTGACTGAAACGAGTATCCCTGTAAGGTCTGAATATGGATCGATTCATCCTTGAATCTGCTATTATTCCGGGAGCAATTTCCCTCAACGCATTTCCCATGTCATGAACAAATAGCCGAGCAGGCGTCATCACGTTCTTTTCAAAATCCTCCCGATGTTCATCAAACCACTGTTTCCTGTTGTTATTTCTTAACTGCTCAAAAAAATCGAGACAAGCTTCAGGAAAACCATAGAAAATTCTGACTGACATTTTCGAAACCCCGCTGATGTATGAAATGAAACCGTTCGTTCCCTTATGAAAACCTCTCACAGAATAATACGACCTATCACCACATCACCTGTTGCCAACTTTTTTGTCAAGCAGGATAGTGCGACGATGAAGACCATGTTCAAGTTGATGCTCCTGGACCAAAAATAGAAATAATTTCTCCATGATGCCCCTACAGATGATTGGCGTCAACATTTGTCCCAGGAGTTTGGACTGATTCACACTGGATTGAAAACCTGCTCTTTTAATTCTTGATTTTTGTTCATCGCCAAATACAACAAGGAGGCTATTTCTGTGAATGCTCTAACCCTGGTTTTTGTAGCTTTGCTGGTATTTGTCCTGGCATACAGATTTTATGGGCTGTTTATAGCCAGGAAAGTTCTCAAGATCAATCCCGCAAAACCTACCCCTGCAGTGACCATGGAGGACGGTCACGACTACCATGCGACCAACAAATATGTTCTATTTGGTCATCACTTTGCTGCCATAGCGGCAGCCGGGCCCTTATTGGGACCGGTTTTGGCCGCCCAGTTCGGATTCCTCCCCGGAGCCCTCTGGATAATAATCGGGGCAGTTGTAGCAGGAGCAGTTCACGACATGGTCGTGTTGTTCGCCTCGGTGCGTTACAAGGGTCAGAGTCTTTCTATCATTGCGAAGACCGAAATCGGGCCGACTGCTGGTGGGGTAGCCTCGATAGCCATTTTGTTCATCCTGATCCTGACACTGGCCGGTCTTTCGATTGCTGTTGTCAACGCAATGTTTCATAGCCCCTGGGGCGCTTACACCGTTTTCTGCACTATCCCGATTGCCTTGATCATGGGCGTGTACATGCACATAATCAAGCCAGGCGATGTCCGTGGTGGAAGTCTGATGGGGGCAGCAATGCTGTTTCTTGCAGTTGTTACAGGCCCTTATGTTGCGGGAAACCCAACCCTGGCGTCATTCTTCACACTTTCTAAACCTCAGTTGTCAATCTTTATACCAATATACGGCTTCGTAGCTTCGGCTCTACCTGTGTGGTTGTTGTTGTGTCCAAGGGATTATCTTTCGACATACCTTAAACTGGGAACAATCTTCATGCTGGCGGTTGGAATTCTCGTGGTCAGACCGGACCTCCAGATGGCGCCTCTCACCCAGTATATTCATGGAGGCGGACCGATTGTCCCTGGATCTGTGTATCCCTTCCTGTTTATAACCATAGCCTGTGGAGCGCTCTCTGGATTCCATGCCATAATTGGAACCGGGACTACTCCCAAGATGATTTCGAGTGAGCAGGACATACCATTTGTTGGTTATGGCGCTATGCTTGCCGAGGGTTTCGTGGCGATCATGGCATTGATAGCGGCGTGCGTGCTTGTTCCCGCTGATTATTTCGCCATTAATGCGGCCCCAGCGGCCTTCGAAAAGCTAGGCCTGACAACAGTCCATTTACCGAGCCTGTCTCAAGCGGTAGGCGAGCAGTTACAAGGTCGTCCTGGAGGCGCTGTTTCGTTGGCCGTAGGCATGGCCTACATCTTTTCATCAGTGCCCTATATGGAAAACCTGATGGCGTACTGGTATCATTTTGCAATCATGTTTGAAGCGGTATTCATTTTGACGGCCGTTGACACGGGCACAAGGGTAGGACGCTACCTGCTTCAGGAAATGATAGGGGTAGTGATCCCGAAATTCCTTGAAAAGAAGTGGGTTCCTGGAATTGTTTCGACTAGCTTCCTGTTCACCCTTGCATGGGGATACCTCGTCTACACGGGAGACATCACCACGATCTGGCCATTGTTTGGAATGAGTAACCAGTTATTAGCCACATGCGGTCTGATAATTGGAACCACAATGATATTGAGAATGGGTAAACCAAAATACGCGCTAGTGACTGCCATACCGGGCCTTTTCATGGTTCCTGTCACGATGTCAGCGGGATACCTAAACATTGTTAACAACTTCTGGCCAAAGGGGTTGATGCTGCTGGTAGTCCTATCGGTTATTCTCATGATTCTAATGAGCGGGGTATTCGTGGAGGCTTTCAGGACGTGGTATAAACTGTTGACCGATCCAGGGTCACAATTAACTGAAGAAGAACTGGAAGAGAAGTTCAACGCAGCTACCTCATAGATTTCCCGACACATTGAATTATTTCTTTACATTCGGCCAGTTCCGCAAACATTTGGTGGACCTGGCCGAATTCTTTTTTGTGGACCCAGCCCTTAGCCCTTGATGCGGTCGCGCATGAAGGCTAAAATCAACTATTGGGGTTTTCAGGATTTTTTATCAAATCCTATCTGCCCCAAGAAATAATCACCTCTGGAAAAGTTGGCCATGAGCCTTTTTTTCTCACTACTCCAAACTATGTCGTTTTTTTTGGTGGTTGGCTATTTGTATTGCAAATCGCCATGGTTCAGGCCTTTGGCCAATGACCACCTGGCTGTTAAGGACAAGATACAGCTATATTTTTTCTTTTCAGGCCTTTCCATACTTGGCACCTACCTCGGACATCCGGTTCAGGACGCTTTGGCAAACACACGGGCAATAGGTCCGGTGTTGGCCGGCATGATAGGTGGTCCACTGCTAGGAACAGCAGTCGGATTTACAGGTGGGTTGCACAGGTTCTTTCAGGGAGGATTTACAGCTTTTTCCTGTGGCCTTTCAACAACAGTTGAGGGACTCATTGGGGGAATGCTTCACCTTTACCTGGCAAGAACCAACAGACTCCAGGACATATTCAGGCCGGACTACGCCTTCCTGATCACCATTGTGTCCGAAATTGCGCAAATGGTTATCATCGTAGCTGTTTCCAGGCCCTTCAGCGAGGCCCTAGAGCTTGTGCGCATTATTGCCGTACCCATGATATTTACCAGTTCATGCGGAAGCGCTCTTTTTATGAGCATAATCCGAGACCAACGGGAAATGAGGGACAGAGCGGCTGCAGAGTTTCTTTCAAGGGCGTTGAATATTGCGGAGCGTACTCTTGGTTTGTTCACGCGTGGTTTTGACGCAAAAACTGCAGAGTCCATGGCCGGAATCATACGGGAAGAAACCGGTGTAAGCGCTGTAGCCATAACTGACACTGAGAAGGTGTTGTCTTTTGTCGGATTGGGTTCGGAGCATCATCTCCCAGGAACCCCTATCTCGTCTGATCTTACACGAAACGCCATAGAGGAAAATAAGGTCGTTTTTGTGGATGGTGTCAATGACACGTTCGTTTGCCCTATTTCCGACAAATGTGTGTTGAACTCCACTCTGATTGTGCCATTGACGGACGAGAACCGCGTTGTAGGCACGATAAAGCTTTATGAGGCCAAAAACAAACGCTTCCTAAACATGAACAAATCGCTTGGAAAGGGAATTGCTCGCCTCTTGTCCAACCAACTTCTGATCTCACGATATGAACAGCAGAAAAATCTCCTGGTAACAGCGGAACTCAAAATATTGCAAGCTCAGGTCAATCCCCATTTCCTGTTCAATTCGTTGAACACCATTGTTGCGATACTCAGAAAGGACGCCAACCGAGCCAGAGAACTGCTGATACACCTCAGCGTTTTCATGCGAAAAAATCTGAACCGCAAGAAAGAGCTGTCCACACTTGAAGAAGAGTTGGCTCATGTAAATTCATACTTGACCATAGAAAAGGCCAGATACGAAAACCGGTTAACCGTTGTTACAGACATTGATCAAGGCCTCCTGAATCTAACTTTACCTGCTTTCACGCTGCAGCCCCTCATAGAAAATGCAATCAAGCATGGTATATCAAACATGCTCGAACCAGGATTAGTCACCATCAAGGCTTATCGGGAAAATGGAACAGCCATAATCGATATAGAGGACAACGCCGGCGCCTTTCTGGAAAAGAGTAATGAGGATGGCTTGGGAATACGCATAGTAGACAAGCGGATCAAACTGGTCATGGGTAATAGTTACGGGGCTCAAGCCCATTGTGTCCCTCATGAAAAGACTCTCGTTAGAGTTTCTATTCCAATGGAGGACGTGTCCCATGATTCGCGCATTAATAGTTGATGACGAAATTCATGCGCGAGATGAGCTGGAAGCTCTTCTTCTGGAAACAAGATCATTTTCGGTTGTGGGAAAGTGCGACAATGCCATAGGAGCCCTTGAAACAGTTAAAAGGGATAAGCCGCAGGTAATTTTTCTCGACATACAGATGCCGGGCATCACTGGTCTGGAACTGTTGAACATGATTGACGAAGAAATCATGCCAATGGTCGTCTTTGTTACAGCATACGATGTCTACGCCATCAAGGCGTTTGAAGAGAACGCTTTTGACTATCTACTAAAACCGGTCGACAAGCACAGACTTGCCAAAACTGTTCTGAAACTTAAGAAAAAACTGCATGACAAGAGCCCCAATGCAATTCCTGGAACAGAAATCCGTAGAATTCCATGTGTAGCCTCTAACCGGATAAAACTGATCCCCATTTCGGAAGTGGAGTATATAAGATCGAATGCCGCCGGGGTGTATCTAGTCTGTTCCCAGGGTGAGTTTTTCACGGAAATTACGCTCAAGGTACTCGAGGCCAGGAGCAATCTTATTAGATGTCACAAGCAGTACCTCGTAAACATTGATCACGTTGACGAAATTGTCCTGCAGGAAAATCAGTCAGCCATCATTCAGACCCACCTTAAGAAAGTTGTTCCGGTCAGCCGAAGGTATCTCAAGAAAATCAAGGATGAGCTGGGCATTTAGGATCAGGGATAAACAGTCCTGAAAGGATTCCGTCCTCATGCGGCTTCGAATCATAGTGACCGTACTTTCTTTGCTGGCTCTGATGTCGTCTGGGATCGGGGGATATTTCTACTATCAGGCGCTTAAGGATTCCGCCATTGCAGAGACTCGCAAAGGTTCCGAATCGAGGGCTAGAGAGGTAAAAGCGCGTCTGTCCTCTTTTCTTGTGGAACAGACAAAACCTCTGCGTACACTGGCTGGTCTGAAAGAGATACGGAGCGCGTTTTCGGAGCCGAGGGAAGAAAATCTGAACGTAGCCAACAGGATTCTTGATCATTTCAATAAGTCCCTGGACACCAGCGTATGCTACCTGATGGATGATGACGGTGTCACAATAGCTTCCAGCAATCGCTTTCAGCACGATAGCTTCATAGGAAAGAGTTTCTCTTTTCGTCCATATTTCCAGAAAGCGGCCATTGGTATCCCAAGTGTTTACATGGGCCTGGGGGTTGAGTCGCGGAACAGGGGCGTTTATTACAGCCACCCGGTCTTCGGAGATACGGACGATCAGGTGATCGGCGTTGTGGTTATAAAAGACACAACTGACCTGATAGAGAGAGAGCTGAACAAGCAGGACCAGGAAATTATAATGCTTGTGGACCCCAACGGACTAGTCTTTGCTTCAAGCCGCCCTGACTGGCTTTTTCATACCCTTGAGTCTTTGTCATCCGAACAGACAGAAAGCATTCTGGCCAGCAAACAGTTCGGGACTGGCCCATTTCCCTGGATTGGCCTTACCGGCAGGGACTCAGACCACCTTATTGATGGCCAAGGTCACGAGTATCTTAGCTACAGATTACCGGTTGATGGATTCCCCGGATGGAGCGTCGTCTATCTACAGGATCTGGAAGCAATCTACAGGGGACTAACTGATCCTTTTTACGATTTGACCTCATATCCTCTATTGCCGCTGTGCGTACTCGTTGGCTTGTCTGTCGCAATACTTTACAAACAGGCTAGCCACGACATCATCAAGAGGAAGATAGCTGAAAAGGCTTTGCGTGAGAGTGAGGAGAGATACAGGTATCTTTACAATAATACTCCAGGGATGCTCCATTCCATTGATCCCCAGGGCAGACTGATCAGCGTAAGTGATTACTGGCTAAACACCTTGGGCTACATACGTGAAGAGGTAGTGGGTAAGAGACTTTCAGAATTTTTAACCGAAGACTCTCGCAAATACGCCGATGAGATTGCGCTGAACGAATTTCTGGATAAAGGATTTCTCTCGGACATATCGTACCAGTTTCGAAAAAAAAGTGGCGAGACCATAGATGTGCTTCTGTCCGCGATAGCTGAGCGGGACTCCTTTGGAAGGGTGTCAAGATCGTTGGCGGTGCTTGTCGATGTGACCGAACAAAAACGAGATCGGAAGAGCGTCGTGTAGGGAAAGAGTGTAGATCTCGGTGGTC
>CALDNG010000407.1 GCA_937915285.1 uncultured Desulfomonile sp.
GCCGTCCGGGTAAACGACGACCAGCGGCCCCATGGCGCAGAAGCCGTTGCAGCCCGTCATAACTATCTGAACTTCGTCCTGAAGGTTTCTCTTCTCCAACTCCCTCTCGAGAGCTACTTTAACATCCATGGAGCCGCTAGCGATGCAACCTGTTCCGGCGCACATCATTAGCTGCATTCTGTAAAATGGGCTCGCACACATATCCTAAACTCCGAAATAGCCAGGAATGAACTTTCTTTACATGTGGTCACAGGATGAGCGACTCTTTTCAGGTCGCCATGGTTTCACTACCTATAGCCAGAGCCAAATCCTCGACTACCTTTCCTCCCATGACATGCTCTTCGAAAATGCGTTTAGCCTTTGCGGCATCTAAAGTGACATATTTAACCGGGGCCGAGTCTTCAAGTTCCACGGTTATCATCGGCTCCTTGGCGCAAAGTCCTGCGCATCCGGAGTTAGTGAGAATTATGTCAGTGATGTCCTTTTCAGCGATTATATCCCTGAACAGTGCCATTATGTCCCTGGCGCCTGCGGCTATCCCACACGTCCCCATGTGAACAGTGATCTTGGCTCTATGATGACCTGCTCTTACACTCATCTTGTTGAGCTGCTGTTCCTTGATTTTTTTTAGATCATCAACAGAAATCTTTGGCATAAGAGCCTCCCATAAATGCTTACCGGACGACCATCATCACCGGCTCTTGCCCGACCAGAGCGAAACCGGCTGCCAATCCTTCCGGGATCTATTGATATCCATCCAGAATACTAATGGTTTTAGGAGGATGTATATTTCCGTGAGTGTCTTCACCGATCATCATGACCGGGGCCAAACCACACGCTCCAAGGCATCTTACTGCTTCAAGAGTAAAGCGACCATCATCTGATGTTTCACCTACGTTAATGCCGATATCCCTTACAATATTCTCAAGAATTTCCTTGGATCCTTTTACGTAGCAGGCGGTTCCCAGACACAGCCTGATGGTGTGTCTGCCCCTCGGGGTAATTGTAAAAAACGAGTAAAAGGTCACCACCCCGTAAATGTGAGAAGCAGGAATGTTCATGCCAACGGATAGCTTTCTCTGGACTTCCATCGGGAGGTATCCAAACATTTCCTGGGCCTCTTTGAGCGCAGGGATCAGGTTCTGTGTGGAACCGGCGTACTTGTCTATAATTCCGTCGAGTTGCCTGAGTGTTTCGGGAGGGATGACCTCAACTGCCGCCACAACCTTCTTTTTTAATAAAGCGTCTCTTTCTTGCACTTTCTTAAATCTCCCTGATTCAGGCTAACTAAGCCTGGTTGGTCTCTTTAATGCCCGTCCTCAGATTGTCTTCAATCAACCGTATGACGCTGGGATGGTTGAGAGGAATATCTTCAATGATCTCGCGAAGTTCCCGAGTGTCCAGGGAATAGCTCCGGTCATCACATCTATAATCGAATACGAAATCTACGTCGGCGTTCCCTTCAATCAGGCATAGAACCGATCCCGCCAGATCCCCCATGGGCTTCCTGTCTATGTGAGACTTCTTCATAAAGGCCACCAGACTGGTTCCATGTCCCGGTTCAGAGGTCAGCGACATTTCACCATCAGCCTCCTGGACAGACTGCTGGAGCAATGAGAGTCCAAGACCGACCTTTCGGGTGGTTCTTGTTGTGACGAAAGGATCCATGACCTTATTAAGGAACTCTGGTGTCATTCCACGTCCGTTGTCTTCAATCCCTATGGTAACTCTATCGTTGGCGCTGTCCTCTTCGACACTGATTCTGATCAGAGTTGCGCCTGCCCTTATACCGTTTTCAGCCAGGTCGAGGATGTGAAGGGAAATGTCTTCCATTTCAATTCACTAAATTTCCGCCATGTAACCCCAGATACTCTTGTTCATACAATTCCAAATGCCTGCGACCTTGCCGCTTCTTGGCGCCACTAGTCAGGGCTGCGTACCTGGCGTGTTATCCTTCTGTTGGACCTGCCTGCTATGGCCAAACAAATCTCCTGGAAACTTACCTTCTCGAGAAGCGCCTCCGTGAACCCTTTACCGATATCTTCAAGGTAATGGGCGTCGAAAGATGTCACCAAGGTATAGTCCTTAGCCTGTTTAAACCTTTTCCTGACAGACTCGAAATCCGTTCTCGGGGAAACCTCCAAGGCGTCCAGTTCAAGCCCGTCCGGAATAAACCCAAGTTGGCTGAATATGCCAAATCCCGACCTGTCAACGTGAGAGGCGATTGCCAGTCCTCCATGGGAATGGATAAGCCTGGTCACTCTCTCTGAACTTAAAGTGGTGGCGCCTATAAGCAAACGCTCGTCAAGGTCCTCCACTTCGTCGAATTCGTTAGCCACCACCTGGACTCCAAATGCGCTTTCATCGTTGAGTCCGTAAAGCCTGGCGTATATTTCTTCCTGAACACTCTGCGCATCACCCATTCCCTGGAAAATCCCCAGGATATGCGCTTCCTCCGACGTCGTTATTTCAAGGCCCGGCAGAACCAGGAGCGGTTTATTTTCTGCCGCCCTCATGCAGGCCGCTGCGTTCCTGGCCGAGTTGTGGTCACAAATTGCAATTACGTCCAGTCCCAGGTCAAGCGCACGTCGCACAACAGCCCTTGGGGTCATGTCAGCTATTTCTGTGCAAGGCGAAAGAACCGTATGGATATGTAAATCCAGCTTGTATGTTCCGAAGTCTACCTGTACGCCCCTTTCATACTCCCACAGACATCCTGTCAAAGAAAGCGCCGCGGTCAGGTCGCCCGGAAGCCATTCCTAATCGGCTCTTCTGACCCCCATCTGGTAAAGGCGCCCAACCAGTTCATAGGCAGTAAGGTCGCTTACCAGAATGACCACACCCTGATCCTCAGCCTTACTCAAGGTGTCGGCGTCCGGTTTGCGCCCGCCAACGATTATTATTCCTGCCAGATTGTTCAGAAAAGCTACTGCGACAATATTCTGGTGAATCTGGAGTGTAACCCAAATATCACCCTCCTTGGCATTGGCTATCACATCACTAAGCAGGTCACTGGCATACCCGCCTATGACATCTCTGGCCAATCCGGCCGCTGATGCTTTCGTTTCCAGATTCAGCGATTCAGCAATTTCTTTTAATGTCATCTTGAAGCCCAATATTCCTGTTATTATCTGTCTACTTCAGCCAAAACAATATCGACGCTGGAAAGTATAGCGATCAGGTCTGCGAACAGACACCCCCTCGACATGGTTTGCAGGGACTGTAGATTCACAAAAGCTGGGGCGCGCCATTTGAGCCTGAACGGGTTTGGCGTTCCATCGCTGACGATGTAACATCCGAGTTCTCCCCTAGGAGACTCGATACATTCGTAATACTCTCCCGCCGGTACACAAACGCCCTTTATCACCAGCATGAAGTGGTGGATCAAGGCTTCCATTTTTGTGTAAATATCCTGCTGATCAGGGAAGATTTTTCCGGGAGCCTTTGCTCTTATCGGGCCATCTGTCAGCTTGGCAAGCGTTTGTTTGAGAATCCTGTTGCTTTCTCTCATTTCCTGTATTCGGACCAGGTACCTAGAATATATGTCGCATCCATACTGGACCGGGATATCGAAGTCGTAATTTTCGTAACCACAATACGGGGCGGTTTTACGGACATCGGCCTTGAGTCCGCTGGCCCTGAGCATCGGACCCGATACGCCCATGGCTATGGCGTCATCCAGACTGAGTACGCCAACCCCCACAGTTCTATCCATATAGATGGCGTTTTTGGTCAGAAGCGTTTCGTATTCATCCACACGTTGGTCAAAGTGATCGCAGAATTGTTTGAGTTTCTCGACAAAACCTTCCTCAAGGTCTTGGCCCACTCCACCAATTCTGATGTAGTTAGGCATCAGGCGTCCGCCTGAGGTAAGCTCAAAGAGATTCATTATCTCTTCCCGCTCACGCAACATGTAGAACAATGGAGTCATGGCGCCGATGTCATGGCCATGTGTGCCGGCCCAGAAAAGGTGACTGAAGATCCTGGACAATTCGGCCATGATAACCCTGATTACCTGAGCCCGTTCAGGGACCTCGACATCGAGCAGCTTCTCCACACACATTGCGTAAACCAGTGAGTTTGAAGAAGCCCCCATATAGTCACATCGCTCGGTCAGAGGTATAACCTGGTGATATTGCTTGTTCTCACACGTTTTTTCAAAACCGCGGTGGAGGTAACCCAGGTATGGCACGACATTGACTACGATCTCACCATCCAACTCTACTACGGCCCTGAAAACCCCGTGAGTGCTTGGATGATGCGGGCCGAGGTTCAGTTCCATCACTTCGCTTCTTGCATCAGGCATTTTATTGGTAACTTGCGACATGGCAGGCAGATTCCTCACGCAACCCTTTATTTTGGCAAATCAGGGGTATCCTGATCCGAGCCAGCCAGAGGGAAATCCTTCCTGAGAGGATGCACATTCCACTCTTCAGGCAGCAGCAGCTTCCTGGGATCCGGGTGATTGTTGAAGGTGATACCGAACATTTCAGCGGTTTCCCGTTCATGCCAATCAGCCGTGGGCCATACACTGAAAACCGAATCCATGGAGGCGTCACCGGCCTCGTTTTCGATTGCAAATGCTTTTAGTCGCAGGCGGTTGTTGAACTTTGTGGAGTACAACTGATAGACGAGTTCGAACCTTGGCGATCCGGGCATCCTGTCTAACGCCGCCACAAAAGAGAGGTAATCAAACCTAAGATCAGGTTCGTCCCTCAAATACTTACAGATTTGAATTATTTTCTGACCGGGAACACTGACTATGACCTGCCCCCTGTAATTCTCTACTTGAATCAGGTCCGAGCCAAATCTGGAGGCCAGCTTTTCCTTGACTACATCCGGATTCATTTACCAACCACCTTGATTTCATGGATCTGCGGGTTCTTTATGGACTGCTCTCTCATCACCTTGGCGTGAAGCTGCAGGATACCGTCGAGTAGAGCCTCTGGTCTGGGGGGACAACCGGGAATGTACACGTCAACAGGCAAGTATTTGTCTATACCTTGTACGACCGCGTAATTCTTATAGATTCCACCGGAACATGCGCATGCGCCCATTGCTATGACCCATTTGGGCTCGGCCATTTGCTCGTAGATTCGCAATACAGCCGGTAGCATTTTCTTGGAAGCTGTTCCAGACACTATCATCAGGTCAGCGTGCCGTGGAGAAGGTCTGGCCACCTCCATTCCGAATCTTGAAAGGTCATATCTACTGACAAAGGCGGCAATCATTTCGAGGGCGCAGCAGGCCAACCCGAAACCCAAAGGCCACATTGACGACTTCCTGGCCCAGTTTACGAACCATTCCAGGTTCGTTACATGAACAGTGTTATCCAGATGACTCTCTATTCCCATTGCAGCGCACCCTTTTTCCAGACGTAAATCAAGCCTGCCAAAAGCACCAGCACGAAAACAAGCATCTCAATGAAGCCGAAAAACATCAATTTGTCGTAAATCTTGGCCCAGGGGAACAGAAAGATCAGTTCGACGTCGAAAACTATGAAAAGCATACCAATGATGAAGAACTTGACCGGAAACCTGTGCCTTGCCCCTCCAATCGGGTCCATGCCGCATTCATAAGGCATCAGCTTTATTGGTGTTGGATTTCTTTTTCCAAGAAGTGTTGAAAGAACTATTATAGCAGAGCCTACAAACGTGGAGACGAGAAGAATCACTAGTACCGGCAGGTAACTTTCCAGCATCGCACTACTCCGTAACTTGCCATGGTCCCCCGAGAGTGAACAAAATATTTTGGAGCCATTTAAAAGAAGATTGATTGTTTAAGTCCGTCTGCTTAACAACATTTCCAGATTAGAATAACGCAAGGACATAGTCAACATTTTTCTCCCGACTTTTTGCTAATCCGGGCTGACCAGATTAAAGACCATATCGAGCCTGGTGCCGCCTCCGGGTTCGGAAATCAGTTTCATCATGTCGGAAACACGCTTGATGTTTGCCAATCCCATGCCTGCGCCAAACCCCATATCCCTGATCCACTGAGGAGCTGTTGAGAAGCCAGGCTGCAGGACCTGCTTGAGGTCTTCTATCCCAGGACCGTGATCGACCGCAGAAACGCTGAGTTTATCCTTCCTGATGTCCACCAGAATTTCTCCACCAACATCAGTATGAATAACCAGATTCATTTCAGCCTCGTAGACTGCTACAGCAACGCGCCTGACAATCTGAGGATTGACAACCAGACGTTGAAGAGCCCTTTTTATGAGGCTTGAAGCTTTGCCAGCGTTCGAGAAATCCTTGTCATCGACTACGAATCGCAGGACCAGGCTCGTATCATCAGAAATGATGTCCTGGAAGATATGGCTTGCCCGGTAAGTATGAAGTTTTTCCGATTCATTTTTCTGGAGGCTTTTGTCCAATTGCCGTAGCAGATACCTGGTAAGTGTTCCGGTAGTAACGATACCTACAAGTCCTCCGTCACGGTCCACCACCGGCAAGCGGCTTGATCCCTTCAAGCCCAGTATGTTGGCGACCTCAGCAACCACAGAGTCCTTGAGAACCGTCTTGACGCGCAGGGTCATGGACTGTGACACCGGTTCGTGAAGCCTCCCCTCCTCCATCGCCCGAAGGATGTCCGTCATGGTGATCATACCCACTATTTTACCTTTATCCATGACTGGAGCCCCAGAGATGTGCTTGTCTCTCATGAGGATCTTGACATCTGCGACGGTCTGAGAGGGTTCAATTATGATAACATTGGTTGCCATCACGTCTTCAACGCGTGTGGTATGCATCAATTCCTGAACTTTAGTAATTGTCTGAACGCTCATCTCACCACGAATCGTTCCTGATCCTCACAACGCCGAGTCCTGGCAGACCGGCGCTGAAAAGGCGCCCGCAGGCTTCATACATGGTGTAACCCGTTCGGACCAGGGTCACCCCGAGTTCACGCGCCAATTCCAATGTCTCGGGAGGCGCCTTCTTGTCGCGCACAAGCACTATGACGTTAATACCGGCCATTTCAGCCGTCCGGACCACCTGAGGATTGGTCAGTCCTGTCAGCAATGCCATCCCTGCTGCGCCAAATGCTAGAACATCGCTCATGAGATCAGCAGCCCCGCCAACAGGGATATCTTCATCTGGTCCATGATTTTCTAATATAATCTCTGCGTTAAGAACCTTGATCAATTCTTGGAGCTTCATGCAACACCCAAAACAAAATTCCTGTAATTTCGATTTGAACACCGCTATCTGTTGATGTCAAGAACGTTAATCCCAAGACATTCAATAAAACGGACTTGAATCAAATTTGCCCTCTTCATCCTCCCCTGACGCAATACGATTTTGTAGTTTTAGGGAGCCGTCACTACCATAATGTAAGATTCGACGACTTGCCGGAAGCCTATTGGCAATATTTTAATTAATAGTTTCAATATGATACAGAACAAGGAACATTGGCTCATCGTTTGCAAAGCTTTTAGCGTGTTGCAGACCTCCGAGATCTTCGGGCTTATGAGCGAGGCAAATGAAAGCCAGGATAAATGAACTAGAGTTGAAGGCTCTTTACGACATCAGCCAGATCATAGGGCAGGCCCTGGATTTAGACAAAACACTTGAAAGAGTTCTGGAAATACTGTCTTTGGACCTTTTCATGAAGAGGGCGACCGTGACTTTGGTCAACCCCGAGACTGAACAACTCATTATTGCGGCCTCTCATGGTTTGAGCATTGAGGAAAGGGAGCGTGGTGTTTACCGTCCGGATGAGGGAGTGACCGGCCGAATCTTCACTGTCTCTGAGCCTTATGTGGCTCCTGATATCAGTCGGGACTCCCTG
>CALDNG010000408.1 GCA_937915285.1 uncultured Desulfomonile sp.
TCCCTACACGACGCTCTTCCGATCTAGGGGCCATGAATCTGACACCGGGAATATTGAGCGTCTGCATGTTTACTCAACAGGCCCTAATTTTACAAGTAATAAGAAATGGGTTCAGCCCGTAAAAAGAACTTTGTCTTTTCTGAACAAGCGTCTGGATGTATGCCCCTTTTAGGGTCAGATTTCATAAATGTCGGTAGAAACCATTTATTGATTACATGAGCGAAAATTCCACAGCGGCCTCGGAATGTATCTCAGCAGTATTGAAAAGCGGTATTTCCACATCCTTCTCTCTGACAAGGAATGGAATTTCGGTGCATCCCAGAATAACTGCCTGAACATTTTTTTCTCGGGATAGGCGATGGATTATTTTTACAAACTCTGCCTTAGATTCAGCCAGAAATTTGCCCACGCATAACTCGTCGAAAATGACATCGTTTATATATTCTCTTTCGGTCTTGCTCGGTGTAACAATCTTGAGACCAAACCTGTGTTCCAGACGTTCGCGGTAGAAGTGGTGAGCCATGGTGTATTCAGTCCCGAGAAGTCCCACGCGGCTAAAACCTCTCTCCACAACCCTGGCGCCTGTTGAGTCCGCAATATGCAGGACCGGTAAACCTACACTGTTTTCGATCAGGTGAGCGGTGGAATTCATAGTGTTGGAGGCTATAACAATGAATTCCGCCCCCCCACCTTTAAGTCTTTGAGCCGCTGATATCATGATCTCTGTGAGATGTTTCCAGTTTGCACGCTGGCCAAGCCTTTCCTGTTCCGAGAATGGCCCGAAAGGGATTGAATACATAATGATATCGGCCGAATTAAGCCCGCCGAGACGATCCCTGACCATTTCGTTGATGAGACGATAGTATTCCATGGATGAAAGCCAGCTTATTCCACCTATTATGCCAATAGTTTTCATTCGATCCTCCATCCTGTGTGGTCGGCCATCCAGGAACTACAACAAATTGTATCAGTGTTGGAACCGTATTGAGGGATGGACGCTACCGTAAATATAACTTATGGGCTATCACAAATCATGCCGGAAACTCATGGGATCAGGAATTCTTGTTCCATTGGGCTTCTGTTAACAACCCATTTATGGTCTTGAACAGATCTACTTTAGATATAGGCTTTGAAACATAGGCGTCCATACCTGCTTTCCGGCAAGCTTCCTGATCACTTTTGAAGGCATGGGCAGTAAGGGCAATAATAGGTACTCTCCTGCCAGATTCCCGCTCCGTTTCCCTGATTTTCCTGGTAGCCTCCAAACCATCCATCTCTGGCATCTGGACGTCCATGAGAATAATGTCAAATTCATCAGATTTATATTTGTCCAGAGCTTCTAGCCCGTTTTTTGCCAGGGTTACTGAATGTCCTTCCTTCTTGAGTATCAAGGACGCAAGTTTCTGATTTACCACGTTGTCCTCGACCAGAAGAATTCTCAACGGTCCTGCGATTGCTAACTGTTCTTTCTCTGAAGATAGAGATTCGGGCTTCTTTCCCTCCGGCCGCAGCGCAAGTGAAATAGTACGTAGAAGATTCCTGTAATCCAACGGCTTACGCAAATAGGTTTCAATCTCCAGTTCAGGGCAGCGTTCGCAAAAGTTTTCATCATCAACTGAGGAAATCATGATTATTTTCATGTTTGAGTTGGCCGGGTCATTTCGGATCATTTCAACGAACCTGAAGCCATCTATTTCAGGCATCATGACATCTATCAGCGCCAAAAGGACACGATCCCCAGATGATCCTAGCCTATCAAGGATATCTACTGCTTCCGATGCTGATGAAGCCATGAGTGGAACCATTCCATATCTCTCAAGGGTTGATCTCAGAATCTTTCGATTTACTTCATTATCATCCACAACAAGTATCCTGGCGCCTCTGACGACACTGAGGTCCTTGCGGCGATCTTCCTCAGACACACCTTGACCTACCCCTAGCCTGCAGGTAAAATGAAATACACTACCTTTGCCAGGCTCACTCTCCACTGTTATTCTTCCCTTCATCATTTCAACCAACTGGCTGGTGATAGCCAATCCAAGGCCCGTCCCGCCGAACTTCCTGGTCGTGGATGAATCTGCCTGAATAAACGGTTTGAATATTATTTCCTGGTCTTCAGTGGAAATCCCGATTCCTGTGTCTCTCACTTCAAACCCAAGTTCCAATTCGTCGTTTGTGTGCGATATGAGACCTACCTGAATTGATATCTCACCTTGTTCCGTGAACTTTATGGCGTTTCCAAGGAGATTGACGATCACCTGGCGCAGTCGCCCCAAATCACCTGAAACAACATCAGGAACTTCCTCAGAAACCTCGCAGGTAATTTCAATATTCCTGCCCTGAGTCTTGACTGCAAGAGATTTTTGGATTTCTTCCAGAAAATCCCTAATCCTGAAATCGCTATAGTCGAGATCAAGCTTGCCTGCCTCTATTTTTGAAAAATCCAGTATGTTGTTTATTAACGAAAGAAGAGATTCAGCGGAATAATTGACTAGATGCAAATGATCCCGTTGCTCGTCTGTCAGGTCACTATCTAGTACAACATTGGTCATGCCCAGAATGCCATTGAGAGGTGTCCTGATTTCATGACTCATCATTGCCAGAAAATCACTCTTGGCTCTGTTCGCCCTTTCAGCTTCTTCACGAGCAGCGACGTAATGCGTCACGTCGATGATGTTCAGGATGACCCCTCGGTACGTCTTTGCATCCAGTATCGGCTGAACCCTGAGAGAAGCGTGCATCCCCATTATCTTTCGACTAATCGTCTGAGCTTCACTCTTGACCCCGTTTTTGAAATCCTCAATCAATGGCATGATGACTTCGGCTATCTCTGGATCTGGAAGGACTTCCCACAGGCTCTTTCCTGAAATTGATTCACGCTCCATCCCGGCCTTCTGCAAATACCAGGGGTTGACCTCAGTGATAATGTCAGAGGCATTTGCCAGCAGAACACCCTCATCCATGCTCTCAATCATAGATCTTAGCTTGCCCGCTTCTGTAGATGCCTTTTCATGAGCCTGTGTCAATGACAGCTCTGCCATTTTCCATGCTGTCACATCCACAAAAACTGCAAGCAGACCGTCTTTCAGGATTATGCCGGAAACTTCCACAATACGTGTTTCGCCATTCTTGCATGTTACGCTGTGCTCTAGAGGCCCAATAACCGCGTTTTCCTTCAGGGCTATCTGTTCAGCCTGCGTCCAGGTCTCCACAACGGACTGGCGGTACCTATCGTCCGGGTAAACCGTAAGCCACCACTCCTTCAGTGTGGGCAAATCCTCATCGGTGTACCCAAAGACTTCCACAAACCTGTCGTTTACATAATCCAACTGGCGCTCAATATTCATGAAACACATTGGTATAGGAGCGAACTGAATGAGTCGGCGGAATCTCTGTTCGCTCTCCTTTCGAATATCTTCTGCACGTTTTCGGTCAGTTATGTCTATGAAGGTTACCACTGCTCCTATGACAGAGCCGTCCTTCATTTGAGGATAGGACCAATATTCTACTGGAAAGCTGGTACCGTCTGCCTTCCAGAAAACCTCGTCCTCTACATGTATGCCCTCCCCGGCTCTGTAGGCCTTGTAAATCAGGCACTCTTCTGACGCATAATTTGTTCCGTCGGCCCGGGTATGATGAATGAGGCTATGCATGTTTTTACCGATCAATTGTTCCTGATGATCCAAGCCTAAAATGCGCAAACAAGCTGGATTGCAGAAGATGCAGTTACCGAGGGTATCAATGCCATAAATGGCCTCAGCAGTTGAATCCAGAATCAGGCTGAGTTTGTCCTGACTCTCCCTGAGAGCTTCAGCCGCCAGTTTTCTTTCCGTGATGTCCTTTGCTATTCCCCGAAATTCAACTACGTTCCTGTTGGAATCAAGGATCGGAACGGATGAGCTTTCGAAGGTCCTGATGGAACCGTCCGAGTGTTTCAACCGTATTTCGACGTCATTCCATCCATGCAGCTCCAGGGCGCAGCTTTTAATCATTTTGTCGAACAGCTCTACTTCAGACGTCTCGACAAAAGTATAAACCTTTGAATTTATGACTTCCGATAACTCATACCCGAGAAGTTTGCCAATGGCCGGATTGCTGTATCTTATGTAACCTTCACCGTCCAGAGCCCATATCCAGTCCGGGGTTGTCTCCACCAAGCCCCTGTATTTTTCCTCACTGAACTTCAGAGCCTCCTCCAACTGCATGCGGTAACTGATGTCGCGAACTATCGCTTGAACGTAGACCTTGTCATTCAATGACATAGCGCTCAGAGCAACGTCTGCGTCAAAGGTGGATCCGTCTTTACGCAGGTGTTTCCAGTTGAAAGTCTTCGATCCCGACGATATTGCGTCCTTGAGGTAGAGGTCTTCCCTTTCAATGGAGTCAAATCCATCCGGTTGTCTGGGCGGCGAGAAATCCGAAGGTGTACGGCCTATTATGTCATTTTTATCGCTATAGCCAAATAGCTGCAGGGTCTTGGAATTGCATTCTATTATAGTTGGGCCATCCAGGATGAATATGGCGTCATTGGCAGTTTCGAAGAGGGACCTAAACCTCTGCTCACTCAGTCTTAAAGCCTGTTCCACCTCGATGCGGTCTGTTATATCTTCGAAGATCCCAAGAACTCCGGTGACCTGGCCCAGTCTGTCCCTGTAGGGAACCTTGACGGTATGGACCCACCGCTGCTGCCCGTCCAATTCGTAGACTTCATTGAAATCTCTTACCCTGCCCGATTTAATTACATCACGATCGTCAGCCTGATAAACCTTGGCAAGTTCAGGAGGGTGAAATGAAAAATCATTCTTTCCTACAATATCGGCAGGATTGATGCCGAGGTCTGAGGCATAGTTCCTGTTGCAGGAAATGTAGACTGAATTTTCGTCCTTGAGGAAAATTCTTTGGGGGAGATGCTCTACCAGATTTCGTTGATGCGCTTCACTCTCCCTGAGTTGGTGGGTAAGTCGCTCAGCCATTTGAACAGCGTTGTGTTTCGTGTTTATCAGCGACATCGAGAGCCCGAAAAGCAGAAGGCTTATAGCGGTTCCGCTACCGAGGGTTATCCATACTTTGGCAAGTGATATGTCAGAGCCGACCTTGGAAAATTTTAGAGTCCACGGAGTTCCATTGAAATTGACCTGCGCTTCCTCTGAGAAAATGGGCGATGTTCCATCGGCAGCGGATGACTGACTGTCGTAGAGGATGTCCCTTGGGCCTGGATTGTCGCCATCATAGACCTGGAGACGAATTCGTGACACTTCCTCGGATTCCCAGCCGCCAAGAATGCCTCTCATCAAGTCAGTCATTCTGTAGGGGCTATATACCCAGCCGACCAGGGCTTCTCTACGAGCTTTCACAGTGTCGTTCGGCTTGCCCTTAGCATATACCGGAACGTACATCAGGGCGCCTGCCTGAACATCGGTCTCTGTTTCCTGTACCAGCAAGACCTTTCCGGAAAGGGCCGCCCTGTTTTCATCCCTGGCGCGCTCCATGGCCGCACGTCTTACCGGTTCGGAAAACATGTCATAGCCAAAGGCCCTGAGATTTCTCTTTTCAAAGGGTTCAAGAAAGATGATCGATGAGTAGACGGCTCTCACGCCCTCGGGTTTGACAACATAGTCCGGGAAGCCCTCTCCTCTAACCTCCTGAACGTGCTGCGCCAAATGATCAGGTTGTATCAGAAGGGAAAATCCTACTCCCTGAATACCGGGAAAGTTGTTTTCAAGGTTGAGTCGCTTTACAAAAGTGCCCCATTTCTGGCGATTCACTGTTTCAAGCGAATCGAAAAAGGCTGCCCCGGCAAGAAGGATTTGTTCGTGCGCTCTTAGCCTGTCCACAATCCTGCCACGAATTTCGTTGCAAGCAAAAACGAATTCCTGCCTCGCCACTACATCTACATCAGACTTGACATAAAACGTAGCCATCACAGTGAAAAAGATTGCAGCCACTAGTATTGCCCATGCGGGCCACAATATGCGGTGGGATGGAATATCGGAAGTCTCAGATGGTAGATCGTTGATACGTTTCACGAATCCTCCAATTCTGACAGGGGCAGGAGGCAGTGTAAATCTTTCCAGAATTACGGCGTTGATTTAAAAAGATGCCGTCTGTGTTTGAGTGAACCTTAGGATTATGTGTTTGTCAACTCATTATGGTAACACAAATCCTGGTCACAAGAGTTTAAAACGACGCCACAACAAAACAATTCTATTTGCAACAGGTTTTATACGAAAAATCGAGGTATTACGTGTGGAGAGCAGTCGGTGTTGGCTAGAAAGCTTGATAGAAAAGGCTGGTCATATCCGGCAGCGCTGTAGGATGAAATAGATTCTAGCCGATGGGCTGGGCCTGGAGTCTGTCAAGAACGGTCATCAGTGGCACGGAAAGCCTTCTCGAAAGTCCTTTTAGAAAATCTTTGTGATTTGCTGAGTTCAAATTTTCTGAATAACCTTCCTTCGAATCAAGAACCACGGCAGAAACTTCCTGATGCCTTTTTACATAGTTCAAGAGCTTGGAATCGATGTGTCCCAATCTAATGGTGAGTTTAGGCATCGAAGTCTGCAAATCACATTTCTGAAGCAATTGGACTATGTTGGTGACGGCCTCCGACATTCTGCCCCCTAGGACTTCAATTGATTCCGGACTCGATGGAGGACTTATTACCTGCAAGATGTCCAACTGAGATTTGGTCCTGTCACAAAGGTTTTTGGCATAATTAAAAGCCGCTTCCCTTGGAAATTCGCCTTCAATGACTAGCAGAACAGTCCTGACACCATGTGATTTCATAAAACTTCTGGCTTCCCTGAATAAAGATTCCTCTGCAAATGTGATGGCGGCCATCGGTTTATCAATAGATTCCTGGATTAGGCTGGATAGATCAGCTTCCATAGCCTCGGTATCTTCCTGGGATTTTCCTTCATGACTCAGGGAATCTGATAAAAACTGGGCGGCGGTTTCACGTTCGCCCGATTCGGCGAATGTTATGGCGTTAAGCATAGCGGTGATTTTTTTCCTGGTCTTTTTCATGATAAACCTCCCTGAGTCGTTCACCGACACGATACAAGAATGGCGCCAAAAAGAATTATTCACTAAAAACGTCTGCGAGCACTCTGCCCATTGGGATTGCAACATCATGACACTGTTGCGAATTGCAATAACACGGTTGATAATTGTGACCATTCTTATGTTAAAGTGTAATTACAGCAGGTTAGGTTCATTGCGTTTTTGTTGCAAACGGCAATATTGCATTATGCAACATTAGCCGCCAGGTGACAGGATACAACCCAAAGAGTATTGCTAGTAACATCAGCATGTTAGTCATCCGCAACATAATCAGAATACATGGAATGAGATTTGCTTCGATGCTATCGTCGCCGGATTCACGGGGTCTTAAATGGATCAAACGAAGGACTTTTCAATGCCAGTTGCCTTATTTAGCATTCGTCAAAAGACCATAATAGCCGTAATAGCGCTGTATCTGATTATGGCTTCGAGTTTTGTAGGATCCTATTATTTTATGAAACAACTCGAGGACAAGCTCGGTTATCTGGAAGATGTCAGCAAGCTTGAAGAGGCGGTACTCGAGATCAGAAGATTCGAAAAGAACTATTTTCTTTATGGTAACAATGAATCGCTGAGAACGGTTCTTTATCACCTTGGTCGCGTGAACGAAATTCTGGACAAAGATTACGACAGGATTGAAGCGCTGAGTTCCAAAGAAAGCGCTAAGAACTTCAGGAAGAATCTTGAGGCTTTTGAGGCGGCGATATCCAGTTGTCTGGGTTTGAGCATCGGATCTGGTTGCGAAGATACCCCTAACACCAGGGCCGCCTTTGAAGCCAGAATTAGAAAGTCCGGATCCCTGATTTCGGAATTTGCTGAAAACGTAGCTCACAGGAAGCGTCTCTCAATCAGCCAGACGATAAACACCACGATGCGTCTTCAGTTCATAGCTTTTTTCATTGTTGGTTTAGGTTTGGTGAGTGTGGGTAGCTTCCTTTTTGTTAAGGTAATGAAACCATTGAAGCTTCTGGAACAGAGCACAAACGATATTGCCCGAGGGCAGTTCAAACCCATTGATTACCTCCCGGCTGAGAAGGATATACGCCAAATATTCGTCTCCTTCAATAGAATGGGGCATGAACTCAAGATACGTGAAGATCAACTGGTGCAATCCAAGAAACTTGCATCTCTGGGCACTATGCTGGCTGGGGTCGCCCATGAGGTTAACAATCCCCTATCCAACATATCGTCCTCCTGCGAGATATTATTGGAAGAAATTGACAATGCAGATACTGATTGGCAGAAAGGCCTTCTTACGAAAGTATTGGAACAGGTCGATAAGGCGCGAGGGATTGTATTGAATCTGCTTGAATTTTCAAGGAGCAGGGAATTTCTTAAGGAGTGGAATAATCTGGACTATCTAGTTTCTGAAAGTATCCAGCTTTTGAGGGCTCAGGTTCCTGCCAACATAACCATTTCCAGGAACATAGATCCGGAACTGAAAATTTTTGGAGATAAACAAAGGTTGCAGCAAGCCTTTGTGAATCTTGTGTCGAATGCTATCCAGGCTATTGAGGAGAGCGGGGAAGTCAAAGTTACAGCGAGGAAAGGTCGGGATAATTCGGTGGATGTTATTATAAGCGACTCCGGTAAGGGCATCAGTCCGGAGAATATTCAAAAGATATTTGATCCTTTTTTCACGACCAAGGATGTTGGTCATGGCACTGGCTTGGGACTGTTCATAACCCATGAGATCATCAACAGACACGGTGGTACAATCTCTGTAAACAGTCAGGCCGGAGGCGGAACTACTTTCACAATTAATATTCCTTCAAATGGGGGCCCTGATGAACAAACGGCCTAGATTACTGATTGTTGACGATGAAGAAATGGCATTAATGAATCTTGAGCACATCCTCAAAAAGACGGATTATGAGATTGTAACTGCCCAAAGCGGTCCCAAGGGATTGGAGTTGATCAAAAACGAGATCTTCGATGTCGTCCTGACAGACTTGAGAATGGAGAAGGTTGATGGAATGCGGATCCTCGAGGAGGCCCGAAATGTCAATCCCTCAGTTGAGGTCATAATGATTACCGGCTACGCCACAGTTGATTCAGCCATTGAGGCCATGAAAAAAGGGGCGTATCATTACATTGCCAAGCCGTTCAGAATCGACGCCGTAAGAAAGATTGTTGCTGAAGCAGTTGAGAAAGTACGACTCCGAACGGAGAATATTCAGCTAAAAAGTGACCTGAAACGATTGTCTGAATCTTCCTCCGTCAAGATGATTACTAACGACCGGGAGGTTAAACGAATTCTTGAAATCGCAAAACAGATATCAAGGACCGAGTGTAATGTCCTGATTTCTGGAGAATCAGGCACTGGAAAAGAATTACTGGCCAGGTCAATCCATGAGCAGAGTGAACGCGCCAACGGACCCTTCATGGCAGTGAATTGTGGGGTCTTCAGTGAGGATTTGCTTAGCAACGAGTTATTCGGCCATGAAAAAGGGGCATATACCGGAGCCGATTCGACGAAGCCCGGATTGATAGAACTCACCAAGGGTGGGACCCTGTTCCTGGATGAAATAACAGAGATGTCCCTCAACATGCAGGTCAAATTGCTTCGTGTTATTCAGGAAAGGCAGATATTGAGAGTGGGGGGATCCTCTACAATAGGTATAGATGTCCGGTTTGTCGCAGCTTCCAACAGAAATATACAGGAGGCAGTTCAATCTGGTGAATTCAGGAAAGATCTTTATTATCGACTGAATGTTGTTCATCTCCATCTGCCGCCACTGGCATCCAGAAAAAGTGATATCCCGATCCTTATTCAACACTTTCTGGAAAAACACTCACGTATTATGTCCAGAAAAACGCCTTCGGTCACCAGGGAGGTCCTGGAATTACTCAAGGAGTATGATTTTCCCGGTAACATCAGGGAATTGGAGAACATAATAGAGAGGGGTGTGGCTCTGGCTCCGGATTCATTTATAGGGCCTGAACATCTACCTGATGATATCAGAGATTTCAAGATCACCGCTTTTAGGAAGAGAGACGGTAAGTTTCCTACCTTAGAAGAACAGGAGATTGAATACATACGAAAAATATTGCAGGACTGTGGTGGTAACAAAACCCTGGCTGCGGAAACTCTCGGAATTGATAGGGTGTCGCTGTGGAGAAAGATAAAGAGGTATGCTCTGGAATAGAATTAATGGCACAATAAATCTAACCGGTCTCACACCTTGATCAGTCGCAAGACCGGTTCGATTTAAAACTGGCGCCAGGCGATCATCCGTTTACTGGGCTCTGAACAACATTTGGCTCGAACGATTCAGATGGTTTT
>CALDNG010000409.1 GCA_937915285.1 uncultured Desulfomonile sp.
AGATATCCACTCGTGACTGGAGTTCAGACGTGTGCTCTTCCGATCTCAAAAGCGGTTTTACTAGCTACTTTTGAGCCTGAGCCACTTGTAGGTCACGATCCCATCAGGATTTACTTTGACGGACTTACAGCGCTTCCTGGACTAGCTGTAAAACCTCAAAAGAATATTGTCAGATTATTTGGTGACACTGCTGTAAATAGCGGCACGTATGAATTCTCGTATGGTAAGGATGGCACGGTGGTAACCATTCCAGCCAGATTCAGTTTCACTTACAAGCGTGATGGGGATGCATGGAAAATCGTTGACCACCATTCTTCACAACTTCCAAAGAAGTGAAATTTGTCACTGGACGAGCCCGTTATTCAAAATTATGCATGATTTTCACCATGCAGAAATTTGCGGGCTCGCTAACTAAATTCTTAGAATGCCGGTTATGATAAAAAATAGAGTTCAGCTAATTGGATAACTGCGAACCGAGGCTAAGTTTTTTGGAGCCTCCATCAGGCAATTGAAGGTCCGAACCCGTGCAATCGCAACAAATCCCCTGCAGTTCAATATAGAGGGAGTGCACTTTATCGCATGTGTCCAGTTCGTGCGGGATCTTGAAATTTTCAAGTCCGGAGATATAAACGTCTCTCACCAGTCCACAATTTGTGCACACGAAGTGATGGTGTGGCTTTGTGTTTGCGTCAAGTCGCATGCGGTCGGACTGGATATGAAGGCGTGAGATCACTCCCAGTCTTTCAAGAGTGGATGTGGCCCTGTACACTGTGTCGAATGAAATGGTGGGTAATTTTCTCCTTACCCGCTTGTAAATAGTTTCTGCATCCGGATGTTCTTCGGAACTGGCAATTTCCTTGAAAATCACCAACCGCTGGTAGGTTACCTTTACACCCTCACGCTTGCATGTCTCCATGAATTCGGAAACCCTTCGATCAATTTCTACAGGTGTGAGGGTCATGGCACGGCTCTTTCCGGATATCGAACTCAGGTTTTGATATACCCTAGTGTTTTACTGAAGCTATTCAATGGTCAAAATCTAATACTTGTTAGACTTCAAGGCAAGTCAATATTTTTTGGGTTATGTTGATAAAAGAACATTTACTCGATTTCCCGTCGATTTTTTTTAGCCAGGCATTTTTAAAATATTTGCATGCGCCGGTAGCGAGAAACCCCGGCGCATTGATTGAGCGCATCAGGCGGCCAATAGTTCACGCTTTATGATCTCACCTCTTGAACTGATTATTATCTTCTCAAGCGGTATCTGTTTTCCGGCCATTTTCATTCCATATTTCACAATTTCGGGCAATCCTGAACAGCATGGAACTTCCATGATGACAACCGTGACGCTTTTTACGGAAGAGTTCTGGAATATCTCAGCAAATTTTTCGATATAGGCTCTGGCGTCGTCAAATTTGGGACATCCCACCATAAGCGCTTTCCCGGCGAGCAGATCCTTATGGAAACCGGCATAGGCGTATGCGGTGCAGTCTGCTGCTACCAGCAGGTCCGCGTTCTTCAGGAATGGTGCAGACGCTGGGACGAGCTTGATCTGAACCGGCCAATGCCCGAGGGCCGATGCCTGTTTTTCGAGTTGTGTCGGAGCGTTAGCGCAAGCGCAAGCGCTGGCTGGGGCTGTAAATGTTTCTATATGGCTGGAAGGGCAACCACAGGCCATCTTTCCGCCTTCATTCTCCCCGGCCTTCAGAGCCAGTTCCTCCAATCTGTGTTCCACTGCTTCCTCGTCAAAATCATCGGCGTCTCTCTGTATAACTTTCAAAGCCCCTGTCGGGCACTCGCCAAGACAGGCGCCCAGCCCATCGCAGTATTTTTCGGCTACCAGCTTCGCCTTGCCGTCAATAATCTCAAGGGCGCCCTCGGCGCACGAGATGATGCAATTGCCACAACCATTGCAGAGTTCTTCGTCTATCTGAATTATATTTCTAAGTTTTCTCATCTTTTTTTCCTTTCTTCGATTATTGATCCACCAGACCTGGGTCTGTTTGTTTTCTGTTTAATGATTTATGTGATCAGTTCAGGTTTTGGATTATCTCTCTTGCCATTTCCCTGCCAGAATCGGTCAATAGCTGTTTTTCAAATATTGCCTCGGCCTCACTAACGGTAATCGTAGATTTTTTGAGTTTTTCCTGAACATTCGCCAACAGATCAGAATCGTAGACAACCTTGTAATTGGGAGTTTCATTTTCTCCTGGATGATGATGTCTGGATATGATGTCGCAGACCTCTTCAATGAGTTCAGTTTTTGCATCGAGGTTTTCGAGAATTTCTCTTGCGACTGCCGGCCCCTCTTTCTCCTGATATTCGGCTGCGTCACTACTATATTTTTTCATCGCCTCCACCGCTCCTATGTCGTGAAGATATGCGGCTGAAAGTACTATGGGTGGTGAGGCGTCTTCCTTTAGCGCCAATTTTTCAGCAAAACCGGCAACCCTTGCTGAGTGGCCTATACGCTTGAAATCAGTTTTGAAATACATCTTCATCTGAACTGCGACCTTGTCTTTGAAAAGGTCTTCTTTTTGTTTTATCAATTCAGGAGGCAGGTCTCCGAAACACTGTTCTGCAAATTTGCAATGGGCTGCGCACCCGAAATCCATTTTAGGGTTAAGGACCTGGGCTCCACAGTTTTTACACCTGCGTCTGGTTTCATCTTTGAAAAATTCCACAGAGGCGCCGCAACTTGGACATTTTGTGTCGAATATGGCGTCGAACTTCCAGTATCTAGGGTCTTGTCCAGGGCACTTCATGGTCCTTCTCCTCTTGGCCTAGTCAAAGGCAAAGCTATTGGGTTGGCGCCTGAGACTGAAATTTCTCACTCAGGCGCCGAAATCTAAATTGTTATATGACTATGAAACGGTTTGTGTTTCGGGCAAATTCCCCTCATCGGGTGATTACGGGAATAGCCTCTATTCTTAGTTTGTTCCCAAAATTGCTTTCAGGTCCTCATCCGGGGTGGAAATGGGCTTGATGTCAAAATTCTTCACCAGCACATCCAGCACGTTTGGGGTTATGAACGCCGGCAGGCTCGGGCCGAGGCGAATACCCTTTATTCCGAGATGGAACAGGGTGAGGAGTATCGCGCAAGCCTTTTGCTCATACCATGAAAGTATCATCGACAGAGGTAACTCGTTTACTCCACAATTGAATGCTCCTGCCAGAGCGACTGCGATCTGTATTGCGGAATATGCGTCGTTGCATTGTCCAATATCCAGCAACCTCGGTATTCCGCCGATGTCTCCAAGATCCTTGTCAAAGAATCTGAATTTTCCACATGCGAGTGTCAATACCACTGTGTCTTTCGGAGTCTTTTCGACAAATTCCGTGTAGTAATTTCGACCCGGCTTGGCTCCATCACAACCTGCCACCAGGAAGAAATGCTTGATGGCCCCACTCTTAACAGCGTCAATGACCGTACCGGCGACTGACATGACGGCGTTCCTTCCGAATCCGCACATTACACTCTTGCCATTTGAGTCAGCAGCGAAGCCCGGCATTGCCAAAGCCTTGTTTATCACAGGGCTGAAGTCCTTATCGGCTATATGTTTTACTCCAGGCCATCCAACCAGGCCCGTGGTAAAGATGTTGTCCTTGTAAGAGTCAGCCGGCTTCTGAATGCAGTTGGTCGTCATAAGAATGGCGCCTGGAAATTCGGAAAATTCTTTTTTCTGGTTCTGCCAAGCCGTGCCGTAGTGACCGTAAAAATGCGGATATTTCTTGAGTTCTGGATACGCATGCGTAGGCAGCATCTCACCATGAGTATAAATGTTGATACCCTTGCCTTCAGTTTGCTTTAACAGCAATTCGAGGTCCTTGAGGTCGTGACCGGAAACAAGGATTGCTTTTCCAGCCTTGGCTCCCAGAGGAACCTTTGTTGGGACCGGATGACCATAGGTTCCTGTATTCCCGGCATCCAGCATTTCCATTACTTTAAGATTGATTTCTCCACATTTTAAAACCAAGCCAACCCAGGCGTTCAGGTCAAGGTCAAGCCTAAGAGTTGCAGCAAGAGCTTCAGCTATGAATGCGTTTACCTCATCGCTCTCCTGACCGAGGATGGCAGCATGGTCGGCATAAGCCGCAACACCGCGTAGTCCGAATATCAGGGTGTGTTTAAGCGAACGGATGTCGGCGTTGGTCTCTCCGTCGTTAAGGAAACCTCGAGTTGCTCCTTGAGCGTACATTCCTTCCTTGGTGGCTTCAGGCTTGAAGGTCGCTGCGTCATCAGTGAAATCTACCTTGCCTCCGGCGGCTTTTACTCTTTCTTTCATGGAATCGCGCAATTCCACCGCCTTGTTGATAAGGGACACGAACCTGTCATCATCGAAATCAACATTGGTGAGGGTCGAAAACAGACCTTCGTTGATAAATCGACCTACCTGCCTGTCAACGATACCTACCTTGGCTCCCTCGACAACATAAAGAGACAGACCTTTGAGCGCATGCATCAACAGATCCTGCATGGCAGAGGTATCAGGACCCTTACCGCATACTCCAGACCTGGTGCATCCTGTGCCTCCGGATGTCTGCTCACATTGGTAACAAAACATTTTCTCGGACATTGTTCCCTCCTTGGTCTTTCTATGAATTAAATTGGAGTAGCCTTTTGACTACGTCATCTTCCTTTTCTACAAATATGGACCCGAATCGGATCCGTAACATTGACTTAAGTCAAGAAGCTGTCTTTTTTTCAGGTTTCGAGAAAATTTTTTTGAGGAATAATCTTTAGCGCGTTACTTCTTGCGCGTTCATAGGTTTGATAGTGACAACCTTGTCAATTTGTGACCAGAGACTGGCTCTGTAACTCTTTGGTATTACAGACTCCATATGATATCATGTCTTTGAAAATCAACCCCGCTTACATTATGACAGAAACTCGGGCCTGGCGCGCTTGATCACCTCGCCCAGGCGCTCGCCACGAATATTGTTAGCCATGTGAAAAACGATGATATTCTGAATCTCCTGCAGGGCATCCTCCTTCGAGTAAACGCGTGTCAATTCAGTTCCAAGTTGGGGCCTTCGACCTAACTTTCCACCAACTATGAGTCGGTAACCGCATTCACCTTCCACCAGCGCGCCCGTGGGGCAATGCCTTGCGCATTGTGCGCATTTGAGACATTTTGAGAAATCGATTGTCGGCCTTGAGTCGGTGTCCAGTAGTGTTATGGCGCCTTCCTGACATGTGTTTACGCATTCGCCGCATCTACTGCACTCAGCGGACGAGAAGGCAGGCGAGCAAGCGGCCACTACACCCACGTCCACAATCTGTGGTCTTGAGCAGGCGTTAGGGCAGTCTGAAACCGAAACCCTAAACTCGTGATGCATCTTGAGAGGGCCCTTCACACGTTCTTTCAAAAATTCTTTAAAGTTCATGGCTTCAAGCATGGCCTCGAGTTTTTGAACCATGTCCCCATCCCGACTGACCCGGTTAGGGCAACCACTTGGCCCAAAACAGGTCTCCAGTTGGTAGCCCTTAACCTCATCTTCCATGCTCTTCAGATACTTCTGCTGACACAGCCTCACATGCTCGAGTCTAACCTCAGGAGAATTTAATCGAGCGGCTTCTTCCTCAACGCGTTTCTTAACCCGCTTTCTAATAAAAAAAGGAACTTTTGAAACAGCCTCTTCAGCCTGTCTCGTCCACTTCATGTCTGTTACCCCATGGCATTCTTGTGTGAAGAAAAATAGCCGATCTTCTTGATTCAGAA
Organism: uncultured Desulfomonile sp.; assembly: GCA_937915285.1. Taxonomy (GTDB): domain Bacteria; phylum Desulfobacterota; class Desulfomonilia; order Desulfomonilales; family Desulfomonilaceae; genus CAITZA01. The sequence goes on from CALDNG010000409.1 coordinate 5,724, forward strand.
AAACGATCGGCCAGATAGTCTGTTGACTGATTAGCAATTCTATTTCATTATTTTAGTGGCACTTACAATAAAAGTCCAGTTCCATGCAGTTCCATGCAGGCCATTTTATCAGGAATAAGGCATTCCTGAATCAGAACACGAATGATGGCATATTCGCAGGCACAAAGATGAAGTTTACTGATTTAAACCAGATACCTCTTTTTGAAGGATTGTCGGCATCAGACCTGCTTGACCTGACATCCATCGCTATCACCAAAAACTTCAAACGTGGAAACACGATATTTAGTGAGAACGAGCCGGGGCTAGGTTTTTACGTCGTGACTGAAGGGAAGGTCAAGATTTTCAAGATATCCAGTGAAGGAAAGGAACAAATACTTCACATTTTTGGTCCCGGAGAACCTTTTGGAGAGGCTCCGGTTTTTGCAGGACAACGTTTTCCGGCCCATGCACTCGCCCTGGAGGACTCAGAGGTGCTGTATTTCCCGAGAGTAGCCTTCATAGACCTTGTTAAAAGAAACCCGTCTCTGGCCCTGAGCATGCTGGCGGTCCTCTCCATGAGACTGAGACGTTTCGCTGCCCTGGTGGAGGATTTGTCCTTGAAGGAAGTTCCCAGCAGACTCGCAGCGCATTTCGTGTTCCTGAGTGAAAACTCCCCCGAGAACACCGAGCTTTCGCTTGACATGTCAAAAAATCAGCTCGCTGGATTGCTTGGCACTATACCTGAAACGCTGTCGCGAATTTTGTCAAAGATGGTGAAAAAGGGGCTGATTGAGATTCAGGGTCCAAAAATAAGAATTCTTGATCGCGATGGCTTGGATGAACTGGCCCATGGGGGAACTAGACTGTGATGATTGTTCAGGGCATGATCCGTGAAAAAGAAATAATCATTGATGACATTGGCAATTTAGCGCTGAGTCAATTATGGAGCGAATTTACGAATGCCCGCTAAAAGATACCAAGGCAATCTTTGTGATTTGTATGACACCTACAACCGTCGTGAGTATGTTCATCCCGACCCCCTTGAATTCCTTTATGATTATCAGGACGTCAGAGACAGGGAGATTGTCGCCCTGGTCTCGTCATCGCTGGCTTACGGTGGGATAAAGCAGATTCTGAAGAGTGTGGCTACAGCGCTCTCCCCAATTCCCGGTCCTGCCGAGTTCATAAGAAACAGCTCGAGGAAAGACCTCGAACTTCTCTACGGTGGGTTTAAGCACAGGTTCACGACCGGCGAGGAACTCGCTTCGATGCTATTCGGGGTAAGATCCGTAATGGAAAAACACGGTACCCTTGAGGCATGTTTTGTAAACTTCCTAAAGCCTGAGGATGACACAATACTGCCGGCGCTGTCAGGATTCGTGTCTGAGTTATCGTCTGTCTTCAAAGGAAAACCAAGGAGTTTGCTCCCCTCCCCGGTTAACGGCAGCGCCTGCAAAAGGCTTAACCTGTTTCTGAGATGGATGGTGAGGAAGGATCAGGTTGACCCAGGCGGTTGGGATCATGTGCCGCAATCCAAACTCGTTATACCGGTGGATATACACATGCATAGAATTAGCTTCATGCTAGGCCTGACCTCCAGAAAAGTCGCCGACATGAAAACAGCGATTGAAATTACCAGAGCTTTCAGGAAAATTTCACCCGAGGATCCGGTCCGTTTCGATTTTTGCCTTACCCGCCTTGGCATTAGGGATGACCTGGATCCGAAGCAATTTCTCACGGCGTGTGAAATCTCAGGAGATGCAAAACCTAATTTTTAGGGGAATAAACTCCAAATAATACTTTTTGACCTGATCTCACATTGAAACGCTTGCAGAAACCCGCCTTGACTTCAAGACAATACCTCGACGGGAACAGCGATGGATACGTAACTCCTGAATCAGGTTGAATATTTTCATAAATCAGTCTGATGGTGTCTGAAGAGTCTATCCAGATGGCGTCTATAGGGAACCGCATTCCCTGCATGTGGATAGCGTAAATCCCGTCCATCACGAAATCCAGCAACATGCCGGATTCGTCATTGATGGAGGTCCAGCCCAGCAATCCTTCCACACGCAATGGCCCAGTGTTGGCCAATGTCGCCTTGATCGTCCTGTTACCCAAGCTAACACCAACATATTGAACTTTAGACGCCTCCGTAACCTGGCTATGGACTCTTGCGTCATATTTCAAGCCCAGGATTGCAATAAACACAAACGACATAAGTGTCGCTAAGGTTTTCCTCGTATGACCCCGAGCAGGTTTCATGCGAATGGTCGATTCGGTGCTCATGCCGTTAGAATCGTTTCCTCTCTCTCATGTAAATAAAACGCCTGGAATAAAGCTGTCTACACCAAGATTAACACAACGCGCCGGGAAATTTAACTCATTGAGGATCGTGGCAGCTTTTTCAGGATAATTTAAGGTTGCTTCCCAGTCAATCAGTAATCATTATTATATAGTATCCAAAGGTTGACCTTTGATGTTATGCGCAGTATAGGTTACGGAGGACAATTTAAATTTAGACAATAATTGGGTACAAACCAGACAAAAACCGTATAGAGAGGAGTAAGATGAAAAAATTTGCGATGACCCGTAGGGGTTTTCTGGTCGGAGCAACGGCCGGTGGAGCCACGTTGATTGCTTCGTCCTACCTCAAACCGGACGTCTGGGCTGCTGGCAGCCCTGCCTCAAACACTCCGGAAACCCAGATAAAAGATTCAGAATCCAGTTCACATTCCGAGGATTCATCAACTTTCAGCGTAGTTGACACCTATACATTTCCCGGCTTCAAAGTAGTTCAGATAACCCTGCCTGTTCTATCGATCTACAGCTATCTCCTGATAAGTGAGGGAGAAGCCTTACTTATAGATCCTGTACGGGACATATCCTTCTACCTTGAAACTGCAAAAAACGAGAATGCGAAAATAGTTGGAGTGTATCTGTCCCACTCGCATGCAGACTTTGTGGCTGGCCACATGGAGGTAAAGAAGGCTCTCGGGGTTCCGATTTACCAGAGTCATAAATGCGGAGCAAAGTATTCTTTCAAGTCCATGGACGAAAAGTCCACGTTGAAAA
>CALDNG010000410.1 GCA_937915285.1 uncultured Desulfomonile sp.
CATCCATATTGCGGAAGACGCCGTCGCGGATTCTCTGCTCAACATATTCCGCCAGACGACTGATCATGAGGGTATCCTTCTTGTGGAAATGCGCCCTGTGAAAACTGTCCTCGCGAAGCCGGGCATACATCAGTATCTTGAATATCTCCCGGTCCTCACGGTTTACGGTGTGCTTCAGTATGTGGGCGGCAAATGCCCTGAACACACCGAAATCGTCCTTGTTCGCCATGGGCTCCGCCAGGTCGCGATCCATGGGGTGTGAGCTGTACGCAGCCTCAGCTATCGTCTCGTAAATATTCCGCTTCGAGCCGAATAGCTGGATAATGCGCGGACGACTAACGCCAACCTGGGCGGCTATATCGTCCAGCGTTACTTCAGCATAGCCCTCCTTTGAAAACAGCGTTCTAGCTGCTGACAGAATTTGGGCCTTGCGATCCTCAGACGACATTTTTTTGTGTTTCATGACGCACCATTCTAGATGAAATGACTATGTCTGTCAAATAGTGTCATTACTTACCAGACAGTTACTCGGTCATGACGCAAAAATCGTGGCAAGTGTATTTTGAAAAGGTTTGCGCCTGCTGAAATGAAAGCATCATCGGATTGATGGGCTAACGCCAAAAAAATTTTCGAACTTTTTTTGCGAAAAAGTCAAAAATTGCTCACTGGCGTGCAACCAACATGATCCATCAGCCAAGGGTCGCGGCTCCAACCTTGCGCAACTCCAGGCGTTTGGAGCAAACCTTCCACTCTGGCCCATAGGCGTCCGTTTTTGTGACCGAGGTAAAGCCCATACTCATAAAATTAAGTATGCTCTAACATATTAAGTATATATTAAAAGGAAGCCTTGGTCAACTATATTGTGGCACAAATGTTGTAAGAAAATTCGTGCTCTCAAATTGGATTTCAATATGAAGCGAGCGTACAATGACGTGTGCCTGATTAGGACGCTCATTATTAATTCGTAACCGGTATGAGTTTTTTAAAATGAAGCAAAATTGCGGCACGTAACGCCATTCCAATTTACGGATCGGTAATTTGAAGCCAAAATTCCAAAAAGCGCCTTGGCCTCAGGGATAAGAGCCAGAGTAGTTTTGAGTTGTATTATTAGGGGGTTTTATCGGCCAGGAGAGCAGCGTTGGCTATGCCCTGGCCGTGGGTTTTGAGGTTTCAGGCCATGTCAGGTTTTATCACAGGTCCGTCAACGCATGACCTGAGCCCTGATGGTGTTCCGCAGCTACCGCATACTCCTATACCGCACTTCATGACGTCCTCACGCGCTACAACAATATTACTGTCAGACGTTATGGCTTTGACCACATTTAGCGCCGCCTGCATCATGGCCGCTGGCCCGCAGATGAACACGGTGGAGTTGACGAACTGCGACTTATTCCGGGATATTTCGTTTGCAAGTTCGGTGATGACTGCCCCGGGTTTACCGGGTTCATCAATGGCCACCACGGCTCCTATTGACTTCACGTCCGCGGCCAGCCTGGAACTATCATCTAACGCCTCGGAAAAACCAAGGAAGACCTTAGGGTGAAGTCCCACCATGGATTTTGCCGCCATCAGGATAGGGGCTGCGCCGGTCCCACCGCCAATCATGAGCATGGGTCCGTTCCCGACGGAAGTCGGAAAACCTTTACCATAAGGGCCCCTGATTTGGACGGGGGCGCCGTTCCGAAGATTTTGCAGCGCGCTCGTGAACGGTCCGACGGCCCTGACCAGAAAGCTCAACGGATCTTGCATCATGGGTGAGAAAGGCTTCTCTCCAACTCCAGGGAGACGGATAAAATAAAACTGTCCCGGGTGACAGGGGGATATGCTGTCAAACGTCAACTGGAACATATTCGAGGAAGGGGATTCATTGGCCACTACAGTAAGGTCGATATAATCGGTTCTCCGGGATGGATGAATCCTGGCCGGCCTTTCGTGCGGCGCCTGCTGTGGCTCAAGCCCTGAAGCTAACCTCTTAAAAAAAGCAGGGATTGCGCCGGTGTTCACTAAGGCCAGGGCCGATCCGACCCCGAAAAGAGAGGCGCCGGCGTTCCTGTAGGCTCGAACGTCATCGGGCCCGGAAATCCCGCCTGAGGCAATGATGGGGATGTCAACGATGGATGCGGCTTCCCTGACCAGTTTGAGACCGACAGGCCGTATGGCAGACCCGGAGAGTCCGCCGTTGATGTTTGACAATATTGGGGCGCCATGACAATCCGTGGCGGTTCCAGGCCCGACTGTGTTGATGAGGCTGAGTCCATCGGCGCCTTCCCTGGCGCACAGGATTACCATTAGATCGGAAGAGCGTCGTGTAGGGAAAGAGTGTAGATCTCGGTGGTC
>CALDNG010000411.1 GCA_937915285.1 uncultured Desulfomonile sp.
ACTTAAAGGTCTTGGGTTCCCTCTCGTACTTGGGTGATTTGGATATCAGTTCAGGAATAGGTTTGGCTGAGGCCTTGATCCGATAAGATTGATGTCCAATGATCTGCTCAAGTTCTCCTAGGGCTTGACTAATATTACCGTCATAGTCCTTGGGCTTTATTGACTCTGTTGGAGCCAACTTCTCTGTTTTCTTTGTATCAGGTTCAGATTCAGATCCGGCAATCTCGGAAGCCACCTCCCTGGCTATCAGTTGGTTAGTGCCCTTGTAGTCTAACATACTGATGGTTTCTTTTAACTGGTTTTGTCTACGTTCGTTGACACGTCCAACCTTGTTAATTATTTGGCTAAGGATATGCTTTATAATTCTGTGAATAGATTCGTATTGGGGTCTGTCCCATTTCAAAAAATCCTCATTTTTGATCCTGTATCTGAAAAGCAGCATCAACAACAGAACTCCCCACAAAAACTTTTTCTGAAAATTGTTTTGTTCCGTTTCACCAACAATTATTCCCAGTGCCATTAATGTGAACTTTAGAGCCTGTGTTTCTGACAGTAACTTGGGCGAATGCTCCCTAAACTGGAAAACCTGTGTAATGGCTTTCGCACATTTTTGGTTCAACACTGAAGCATCGCAGTGCTTCTCGGCGGCATTAAAAAATCTCTTAATGTGTGCGTCATGAAACACACTTCTGCTGGCGGCTTCGACTTGAACCCCTGATTTGGTGGGATTTCCCTCTAGCTGATCCAACAAATATTCAACTACGTTTGAAGGACACGCGCTATAACACCAGGTTGCAATCAAAAACAGACGTTGGAGTTTTTGGGGGTGATTTTTAATCTGATACCTGTAGTCTTTCAACAAACAGAATTCTTCGCTTACCTTTTCCAACATTCTGTTTACTAATTCTTGGTCTGATCCCGGAAATTTAAATCTGCGAAAAAAACCTCCAAATGAAACGGTAGCGTTGGGGGTCCTGCCATCTGAGTCGACTAAGGAAAAAACCGCATTTCCGTCAGATTCAGGAATTAAGTAACTATCTCGCCTCTTGTACGCTAATGCTTTGTACAATTTGTCAGTGATATTCCAATACGCTCTTGGGATGCTTGGATTGTCAATTTGAATGTCTAGATATTCTTCAAAGGCCTCCAGGGTACTCCAATTGGACCAAAGGCTTTCATGCGTGAAAACAGGCGCATGATCAGGATAAGAAAAACGTGCTTCAGCCACCAAGTTCTTAAGTATGTCTGTTTTGTCCCTGTAAGTAGGCTCTAAGCTATCCCAGTCAAGTGTCAATGTTCGGGGTCCGAAAATACCTGGCTTGTCCGCATGAATTTCAACATTTGCGTGTCCCTGTCCGGGAGTCTGTTTGACTACCAGGCGGACAGGGGTCTCCCGCTTTGGGGGTTCCTTTAGTTTTGTTACCGTCTTTCTCACCTGGTCCCCTTCCTTGTGAATAAAGAATTCCAGATGAGGACTTTCAGCAGGAATAGAGAATGGTTGGGTCACGTCGTGTCTATAAGATTCGCCACCCCTTATTTTGGCTTGTTTGGGTATGAGAGGAATGAAATCTGGTTTTCCATCGGATAATGCGTTGATTTCGAGTTGGGGGAGAAAGTCATAATATGTTGGCAAACCGTTTGCTAATCGCCAAGCATAAATTGCGGCGCCTATTGCGACTGGGTCTTCACCAGTGTAGTTAGAATCGACGACATTGTGAAAAGATGCTTTAACTCTAACCCTTGCCTGGATCATTATACGTATGTAATCCCCTAGGTTAAGGCCTTTTTCACTGCACAAATGAAAAAAATGACCACTTGTAATGACGTGTTTTACCCTCGCCAGCAATGTGGGGTCGAATTCGTCCAAAAGGTTTGCGAGTCCATCCAAGATTTTTTCAAACAGCGAATGTTGAATTTGAATTTCAGGCGCCAACAATTCAATGAATTGACTGTCGCTCTTTTGAAAAACAGTCGTAAAACTTTTCAGACCTAACAATTTTCTCCAAATGAAAGGAGTTCCCCATAGCACCTGCCAAGCTAATTGATCGTCATTAGCCAAGCTGGACCAATGCCTGGAAAGGTTCTCTGCCAAGCTATTAATATTAAAGTGTTTATTCATCGAGCCTTTTCCAGCGCTCGATCGCACCGGTGTAAGTAGACTGCCAAGCTTGGAATCTTCAACTTCCAGTTTCATGATTGAAGCTTCAAAACCGAATGGTCCGAGATAGACTACTAACGCATTAGATCCATGTTTTTCTCGAAGATGGTCCTCCGAAAGACGGGCTCCCCAGTTCAAAAGAGTTGCTACTGGTCTCCAGATAAGACGTAGCTCATCGAATCCGGCATCGTAACGGGCATCAACTATCCTTTGCTGAAAGGATTCATCTGCGTGATCTGGGATCGCTATTACCGAAGAAGTGGCCTTTCTTACATTCAAA